>DATILI010000169.1:0-40968 GCA_035476635.1 Burkholderiaceae bacterium
CGCATGAATGTGCGGCTCGATCGCAATCGCCACGTCGGCCAGCCAGCGCGTCGGCGCTTCGTAGCTCGAGCCCTCGGTGCGATTGGCCAGGGCGTAGCGCTTTCCGCTGCCTGTGCAGCGCGCCAGCCACGCGACCAGCGCCGATTTGGTCAGGCCCTGCAGGTCGATCACGGCGTCATAGCGCTCGCGCCGCAGCTCGGCCTTGAAGGCACGCCATTCGCTGCGGGTGCGGGCATCCAGCGGCGACTTGCGCCAGCGCCGCAGCTCGCATTCAATCACCCGGCCGACCGCATCGCAGCAGTGCACCAACGGCGCAAAGCCGCGCTCGACCACCCAATCGAGTTGGGCGCCAGGAAAGGCCGCGCGAATATCCATGGCCGCAGGCATGGTGTGGACGACATCGCCAAGCGAAGACAGCTTGACGATCAATACCTTCATCACGCGGCCCGTCAGTGCGCGGCTTCTTCGATCCTGGCGCCGGGCTTGACGCTTTGCAAGAGCGCGAGCATCTCGGCCTCGATGCGGTGCATGGCCTCCTGCGTATGGCCCTCAAAGCGCAGCACCAGCACCGGCGTGGTGTTGGAAGCCCGGATCAGGCCGAAGCCGTCCGGCCAGTCGACACGCAGTCCATCGATCGTGTTCACCTTGGCGGGCGCGGCGAAGCTGGCCGTTTCGACCAGGCGCTCCACCAGCGCATGCGGCTCGCCTTCGGCACACTTCACATTGAGTTCGGGCGTGGAAAAGCTCGTGGGCAAGGCGTTGAGGACGGCGCTCGGGTCGGCGCTGGCCGAGAGGATTTCAAGCAGGCGTGCGCCGGCATAGGTGCCGTCGTCAAACCCGAACCAGCGCTCCTTGAAGAAGATGTGGCCGCTCATCTCGCCGCCCAGGGGCGAGCCGATTTCCTTCATCTTGGCCTTGATGAGCGAGTGCCCGGTCTTGTACATCAGGGGCTTGCCGCCGGCGGCTTCGATCTCGGGCGCGAGGCGCTGCGAGCATTTCACGTCGAAAACGATCTCGCCGCCCGGCACGCGCGAAAGCACATCGCGCGCGAACAGCATCATTTGCCGGTCGGGGTAGATGTTGGTGCCGTCGCGTGTGACGATTCCCAGGCGGTCGCCGTCGCCGTCGAACGCCAGGCCCAGCTCCGCGCCGCTGGACTGCAGCGCGCCGATCAGGTCGCGCAGGTTCTCCGGCTTGCTCGGATCGGGATGGTGGTTGGGAAAATTGCCGTCGACCTCGCTGAAAAGCTCGATCACCTCGCAGCCCAGGGCACGCAGGATGCCCGGCGCCGAAGCACCGGCGATGCCATTGCCCGAATCGACCACGATCTTCATCTTGCGCGCAAGCTTGACGTCGGAGACGATGCGTGCCGTGTAGGGCGCCAGGACGTTGATGTTGCGGATCTTTCCGCCAGGCTGCGAGGCCCAGCTCTCAGCCTCCATCATGCGGCGCAGCGCCTGGATCTCCTCGCCGTAGATGGCACGCCCGGCCATCACCATCTTGAAGCCGTTGTAGTCCCTGGGGTTGTGGCTGCCGGTCACCTGGATGCCGCTGCCGCACAAGGTGTTGGCTGCGAAATACAGCATGGGCGTGGTGACCTGGCCAACATCGATGACATCGATGCCCGCGGCAACCAGGCCGCGCACCAACGCGGCGCTCAAGGCCGGGCCACTCAAGCGGCCATCGCGGCCGACGGCAACGGTCTTCTCGCCCTCGGCCAGCGCGATCGTGCCAAAAGCCCGGCCCAGGCCTTCGGCGACCGCTTCGGTCAGCGTGGAGGGCACGACGCCCCGGATGTCGTAGGCTTTGAAAATGGATGCGGCAAGCTGCATGGGAAAAGTCCCCTTTCGGGATTACGGGCGTTCAAAAAAACTGCCCGATTGTAGGCGCCGGCCACCCTGGGGACATGTCCGAAAACGGCTAGTCAAAACCAGGCACGCGCTTATCATGAAGCGCATGACATCCGACACCGCCCCGATTGCACCCGACGCCTGCTACCTGGCCATGAAGGCACGGGACGCGCGCTTTGACGGCCGCTTTTTCATCGGCGTGACCTCCACCGGCATCTACTGCCGCCCGGTCTGCCGCGTGAAGATGCCCAGGCGCGAGAACTGCCGCTTTTTCGGCCACGCAGCGCAGGCCGAACACGCGGGCTTTCGCCCCTGCCTGCGCTGCCGGCCGGAGCTGGCGCCGCATTCGGTGGTCTGGTCGATCCAGGACGCTTCCTACATCCTCGCGCACCAGGCGGCGCGGCTGCTGGATGAACCCGAGGTCTGGGGCGATGCGGCGCCGTCGGTCGAGCAACTGGCGGTGCGCCTGGGTGTAAGCGACCGGCATGTGCGCCGCATTTTTGAAGCGCAATTCGGCGTCTCGCCGGTGCAGTACCTGCAAACGCGCCGGCTGCTGACGGCCAAGCAACTACTTGCAGACACCAACCTGCCGATCACGCAGATCGCCTTGATCAGCGGATTTGCGAGCGTGCGGCGCTTCAATGCGGCCTTCGTCGAACACTACGGCTTGAACCCCACGCAACTGCGGCGCCAAGGGACGCCATCGGGCGGCGAGGGCTCGGCCGTGCGTCTGGGCTACCGGCCGCCATACCACGTGCCGGCCATGCTGGGCTTCCTGCACAAGCGCGCCATCGCCGCGGTGGAGTCGATCTCGGCCAACGGATTCAGCCGCACTTTGCGCATCGAAGCATCGGGCAAGGTCCACACGGGCTGGCTGGCCTGCGAGTTCGATGAGGCACGCAGCCAGGTGGTCATGCGGGTCAGCGACAGCCTGCGCGCGGCACTGCCGCTGGTGATCCGCCGCTTGCGCGCGGCGCTGGACCTGGACGCCGACCCCAACGCCATCAACAACGTGTTGCATGACCGGTTTCCGCAAGGCGACGGCTTGCGCGTGCCCGGCACCATGGATGGCTATGAGTTGGCCGTGCGCGCCGTGCTGGGCCAGCAGATCACGGTGGCAGCGGCGCGCACCCTGGCGCAGCGCATGGTGGACCGCTTCGGCGAGCCGGTTGCCACGCCCTTTGCCGAACTGACGCGCCTGTTCCCCGCCCCCGCGATGCTGGCGCAGGCCAGCGGCGACGCCCTGGGCACGCTGGGCATCGTCAAACAACGCCAGGCCGCCATCGTGGCGCTGGCGCAGGCCGTGGCGGACAAGCGGCTGCAGCTGCACGGCGGCGCCGATGTGCAGGCTACCGTGGCGGCGCTCAAGGAAATGCCGGGCATCGGCGACTGGACGGCCCAGTACATCGCCATGCGCGCGCTGCGCTGGCCCGACGCATTCCCTGCGGGTGACGTGGCGCTGCACAAGGCACTCGGCGTACAGGAAGCCAGGCAACCGGCGCGCGAAGCCGAAGCCGCTTCGCTGGCCTGGAAACCCTGGCGCAGCTACGCGGTGATTCGCGCCTGGAGCGCGATGCCGGCCACCACAAAAGACCGACCGACTGGACCCAAGGAGTGACTTGCCATGAAATTTGATGCTTCCATCGTGCAGACGCGTTTCCTGAGCCCGCTCGGGCCCATGATCATCGCGGCGACCGGGCTTGGGCTCGCGGGCGTCTGGTTCGAAGGCCAGCGCCATCTTCCCGACGCGTCGGGCTGGCCCGAAGCACCCGGCCATCCGGTGCTGGAACAAGCGATGCAGCAGTTGCGGGAATATTTCGCGGGCCGGCGAACCGTGTTCGCGCTACCGCTGGATCTCGCAGGCGGCACGCCATTCCAGCAATCGGTCTGGCATGCCTTGCTCGGCATCCCCGGCGGCACCACCGCCAGCTATGGCGCAGTGAGCGGCCGCGTCGGCAAGCCCGCGGCAGTGCGCGCTGTCGGCGCTGCCGTGGGCCGCAACCCCTTGAGCATCGTGGTGCCGTGCCATCGCGTGCTGGGTGCCGACGGTTCCCTCACAGGCTATGCGGGCGGCCTGGATCGCAAGACGGCGTTGTTGCGGCTGGAAGGCGTATTGATCTGATTTAAGCATCAATTCCGCTCGAAACTTCATGAATGCGGCGATGTGCGCGCCTCGTTTCGCCCGCACACTCCAAGCCCATGTCTGCTGCCATTGCCATCGACTTCATCCTGCTTTCCGCCATCTGGGGCGCCTCCTTCCTGTTCATGCGGGTTGCCACGGTCGAGTTCGGCGCGCTGCCCACCGCGGCGCTGCGCGTGGCGATTGCGGCCCTGTTCCTGGTGCCCCTTCTCTTGTGGCGCGGCCAGGGGCCGCAGCTTCGCAAGCGCTGGAAGCCGGTGTTCTTCGTCGGTGTATTGAACTCCGGCATTCCCTTTGCCTGCTACTCGTATGCCTTGCTGTCCATCACCACTGGGCTCTCGGCCATCCTGAATGCCACAGTGCCGCTGTTCGGCGCTGTGATTGCCTGGCTCTGGCTGAAGGACCGGCTCAATGCCGCGCGCATCCTCGGCCTGGTGGTGGGCTTTGCCGGTGTCGTGATGCTGGCTTGGGACAAGGCCAGCTTCAAGCCCGATGCCTCGGGCGTGGCGCCGGGCTGGGCGGTGCTGGCCTGCCTGCTGGCAACGCTGTGCTATGGCATCTCGGCCAGCTACGCCAAGCGCTACCTGAGCGGCTTGCCGTCCCTGGTGACCGCCACCGGCAGCCAGGTCGGCGCCACGCTGGGGCTGGCACTGCCGGCGATTTGGCTGTGGCCCGCGCAGATGCCCGGGCTCAACGCCTGGGCTGCGCTGCTGGTGGTCGGGGTGGTCTGCACCGGCGTGGCCTACATCCTCTATTTCCGCCTCATCGAACGGGCCGGACCCGCGCGTGCGCTGGCCGTGACCTTTGTCGTGCCGGTGTTCGCGGTGTTCTATGGCTCGGTGTTCCTTGGCGAAGCGGTCACCTCGTGGATGCTGGTTTGCGGGGCAGTGATCGTGTGCGGAACGGCGCTCTCGACCGGCTTGCTAAAAATCTTTTCGCGTTGAGCGGGCCCTTGTCGGCCCTGCACTGGGTCGCCCCAGCTTTGCAGCGCAAGGCGGGAAAGCACCAAAAGAGCAACAAGGCAGTTCGCGCCATACTGAAGCGCCGGATCCAGCAAGAAATGGATCCTTAACACCCGCGACCGATCCGCCTTGCCTCTCACCATGCCCCTGCAACCCCATGTCTGGCAAGCGCTGGCATTGAACGGAGCGCTGGCGGGGCTGGTTCTTGTGGTGCTCGCGCTACTGCCGCTGGACCCCAGCGCCCGCCCCTCGCGACGTACCCAATTCATGGGCGGCCTGGTGTTCGGCATCGCCGCTGCACTGGCGCTACAAACACCGCTTGAACTCACGCCTGGCAAGGCGCTGGCCCTGGAGCCTGTGATGGCAGCGGTGAGCGCATTTTCGATGGGTCCGTTGGCCGGCGTCCTGACGGTCGCGGCCGTCTGCGCCTGGCGCCTCTGGGCTGGTGCAAGCGAGTGGCAGGGCGTCTTTGCGGCGCTGGCCGGCGCTGCACTCCTGGGCTGGGGCTGGGGCACGCTGCGCAGGCGGCGCACGCTGCGCTTTTGGCCGGCGCTGTTCGGGCTGGCCTTGTGCGTGCCGCTCCTGGCCTGGGCGGGCTCGCTCGCCCTTGCAGCCACGACACCAGCGCCTGCCGCTGACACCCTGGTGGCCATGCTGCTGGTGTTCGGCGCCAGTTCTCTGATGCTGGGCAGCCTGGTGGAACTGGTACTGGGCCGCTCGCGCGCGCGCCATCGCCTGCACCACTTGAATCAGAAACTGCTACAGCGCGAGCAAGAGATATTGCAGGTCCTCGAAGCCTCCGGCGGTGGCCGCTGGCAGTGGGACATGCTGACCGACAGGCCCAGTTTCCGCGGAAATTTCTATGACATCTTCGGCTTGAACGAGCCCGGCGCCGTGACCAGCTGGAAATCCTGGCGCGCCCTGTGGCATCCGGAGGACGCCGTGCGGCTGGCCGAGCAAATCAGGAGCAACCGCCAGGAGCTGCAACCCGACTTCGATGCCGAGTTCCGCATCCGGGATATACATGGCCGCTGGCATTGGCTGCTCTCGCGCGGGCGCATCATCGAGCGCGACGCCACCGGGCGGCCGTTGCGCATGGTGGGAATGCACCACGACATCACCAAGCACCGCGAGGTCGAGGAGGCCCTGCGCACTTCGCAGGCCAAGTTCGCGACGATGTACCAGGCCATGCCCGATGCGGCCGGCATCTCGGGCATTGCAGACGGCCGCTATCTTGAGGTCAATCCTGCGTTCTGCGACATCCTGGGCTATGCACGCGAAGAGGTCATTGGCAAGACCTCACGCGAACTGCGCGTGTGGGAAACCGAAGGCGAACGCCTGAAACTGGTGGAGGAGTTCCAGCGCCGCGGCCAGGTCGACGCACTGGAACTCAGGGTACGCCACCGCGACGGCCACATTTTTCCCGGGCAGATGTCCGCGCGCAGGATGCGCGTCGGCGGGGAAGACTGCTTTTTCTTCCTGTTTCATGAGACAGTAGCCCAGAAAAAAGTGGAAGCGGAACTGCGCGAAGCCAATGCCTTGCTGCAGCAGGCCGGGCGCCTGGCCACGCTGGGCGTCTGGGAGATTTCGCCGGAGTCGGGCAAACACTACTGGTCGGAGGTGGTCTACGACATCCATGCGCTGCCCTCCTCCCAACCGGTTCCGGAAGACTACGTCGAACGCTTCGTGGTTGAACCGTTCCGCGGGCCGCTGCGCCAGCACTTCAGCGACTGCGTGCGGCACCGGCAGACCTGGGATTTCGAGATGGAAATCGTGCGCTGCGACGGCCGCCAGGTGTGGGTGCGGATACGCGGCGAACCGGTGATCGAGGACGGCCGCGTGGTGCAGATGCGCGGCATGGTGCAGGACATCGACGATGCGCGCCGCAATCTGGAGCGGCTGCGCCAGTCCGAAGATCTGTTCTCGCGCATGTTCCAGCTCATGCCCGAACCCATGGGCATCTCGCGCCAGCGCAACGGGCACTTGGTCGAGGTCAATCCGGCCTGGGAAAACTGGCTCGGTTACAGCCGGGCGGAAGCGCTCGGCCACAGCGTGATGGAGCTGGGTATCCTCGACCCGGATGACCGCGCGGCCATGGTGCGCCAGGCCCTGGCCGCCGACGAGCTCATGTCCTGGGAAATTGTGCTGACGGCGCGCTCCGGCCAGAAGTACATTGGGTTGCAATCCATGCGCACCATCGAACTCGAAGGCGAACCATGCTGGTTGTTCGGCGTGCGCGACATCACCGAACGCCGACGCTCGGAGGCCATGGTGCGCGAGCGCGAAGAGCTGTTGTCGCTGACCATCGAGGCGGCCTCGCTGGGGCTGTGGGACTGGAATCTGCAGGCCGACGAAATCACCGGCGACGCGCGCTGGCGCGAGCATCGGGGCTTGAGCGAATCGGACGTTCCGATCACGATCGAACAGTTGCGCGCCACGGCGCTGCCGGAGGATCCGGCCCTGATCCGGGAGGCCGTACAGCGCCACGCCGACCATCCGGAAATGCCATTCGACGTGGTCCGCCGCGTCATCCGGTCCGATGGCACCAAGCGCTGGATCCGCAATCTGGGAAAAATCGTGGCACGTGATCCGTCGGGCGCTCCGATGCGGATGGTGGGAGTGGACATTGATGTGACGCAACAACGCGAGCAGGAAGTCCTGCTGGAGCAACTGGCGCATTTCGATTCGCTGACCGGTCTGCCCAACCGCGTGCTGCTGGCTGACCGGCTGCAGCACGCCATGGCACAGGCCGACCGGACCGGTGGCCTCCTGGGGGTGGCCTATCTGGATCTGGACGGCTTCAAGCCGGTCAACGACCGCTACGGCCACGACGCCGGCGACCGCCTGCTGGTCGAGATTGCAAACCGGCTCAAGGAAGCCTTGCGCGCAGTGGATTCCGTGGCGCGCCTGGGCGGTGACGAATTCGTGCTGCTGTTGGCTGACCTGGACTCGGTCCAGGCCTGCGAGCAGGCGCTGCAGCGCGTGATGGCCAGCGTGGCCGCGCCCTATTCGATCGGCGGCGAGCGGGTAGTTGTCACGGCCAGCATCGGCACCACGCTGTTTCCAACCGACCGCTCCGACGCCGACACCTTGCTGCGCCATGCGGACCAGGCCATGTATGCGGCCAAGCAATCGGGACGCAATCGCGTGCAGATCTTCGACGCCGCGCAGGAACAGGCTTCGCGCGACCGCCAGCAACAACTCGCGCGGTTGCGCCACGCGCTGGCCGCTGGCGAATTCACGCTGTACATGCAACCCAAGGTACAGATGCGCGAGGGCCGTGTCGTCGGCGCCGAAGCGCTGGCGCGCTGGAACCACCCGGACGAAGGGCTGTTGCCGCCGGCGCGCTTCCTGCCGCTGATCGAAGGTTCGGACCTGGAAATCCCGTTCGGCGAGTGGGTCGTCGAGGCCGCGCTGGAGCAACTGGACGCCTGGGGCTCGGCGGGCCTGCACATGCCATTGTCGATCAACATTTCGGCGCGGCATTTGCAAAGCGGCTCGTTTGCCGAGATTCTGGTGCGCCAGCTAGCCGGCCACCCGATGGTCTCGACCCGGCTGCTGGAGATCGAGATCACCGAAAGTGCCGCCCTCACCGACCTGGATGCAGCCATCGAAGTGGTGGACACCGTACGTCGCACCGGCGTGTCCGTGGCGCTCGACGACTTCGGCACGGGCTACTCTTCGCTCACGTATTTGCGGCGGCTGCCGGTGGACACGTTGAAGATCGACCGCAGCTTTGTGCACGGCATGATGAGCGACCGCGGTGACCTGGCCATCGTGCAGGGCGTGATCGGGCTGGCGCAGTCGTTCGGCCGCAGCGTGGTGGCCGAGGGCGTCGAGACACCCGAGCAAGGCGCGATGCTGCTGCGCCTGGGCTGCACCCTGGCACAGGGCTACGGTATTGCACAGCCGATGCCGGCCACCGCCTTGGCCGCATGGACCCTTCAGTGGCGCCCGCCCGCAGTGTGGCAGGATGCCGCGCCGCGCGTGGTGCAACCGGTTTAGGCAGGTGCGACCGTGACCCGGTCCCGCCCGCCGCTCTTGGACGCGTACATGGCGCGATCCGCACGCTCCAGGAATTCGCGCATCCCTTCCCCCGCGCGGTGCAGCGTAACACCCAGGGACAAGGTCACACGTGCCAGCGTTTCCTGCGCGCCGTGGCGGCGGATCCGGCTGGCGGCCACGGACTGGCGGATCTTCTCGGCCAGCGTCTGCGCCTCGGGCAAGCCGACATCGGTCAACAGGATCGCGAACTCCTCGCCGCCGATGCGCGCCGCCATCCCTTCGCCCGGAGCGCAGGCCTTGAGAATCTCGCCGACGGCGCGCAGCACCTGGTCGCCGAAGATGTGGCCGAAGTCGTCGTTGATGCGCTTGAAGTGGTCGATGTCGCTGACCACCAGGCACGGCGCGAACCGGGCGCCCGCCACTTCGGAAGCGGCCAGGCAGGCAGCCAGCCGTTGATCGAAGGCGCGGCGGTTGGCCAGGCCAGTCAGGCTGTCGAGCAGGGACTCGTGCCGCGCGCGGCGCACCTCTTCGCGCAAAACGGTTATTTCCCGCTCGCTTTGTGCAAGCCGGCTTTGCAGGACTCCCATGGCCATACTCATTTCGCGCGTGCCCTCCAGCATTTCCGACAGTGCTTGCGCGTCGTGGCCGGGGTCGCCGGCGCCCAGGCGCTGGCTCAGGCGTGTGAGCGACGAGCCAAAGCGGGCGGTCTGGTCGCCCGCCTGGGCCGCGGATTCCGCCATGCCGGACAGGACGCGGTGAAAGCCGTCAGTCATGCGTTGTGCCGCCTCAGGGTCGATCTCGGCAATGTGCTGGCGGTAGATCGCCTCGGTGCTGCTTTCGTCGAGGCGGCCGTCGCGCTTGAGATGATGGTCCACCGCGCTGCGCAATGCAGGGGTGCGCTGCGCGACGTAGTCGTACCAGACGGCATAGCTGACCGGGTGCAGCGCCGCCTCCTGGCGCGCCATCATCGGCAGGGCCTGGCGCAGGAATTCCGTGCTGCGCTCTACCGTATCCTGGTAAATCATGCCTTGTCCCCAACGACGGCTTGATGCGCCATCTATCCGCGCATCATAGGGGAAAACACCGATTTGCTATCAATTTTGAAGCAAATCAGGCTATAGGTGAATCGTTTTTACAACACTTGTCCTCGTCTATGCTGCCTCGCCCTGAAGCGCGGCAGCCCGGCCACGTGCAACATTGACGGGTAAAAGCAACACCAGGCCCACCGCAAACAGCAGCGCCGTGGACAGGATGGCGGTGCGCTGGTTGCCGCCCGTCATCCAGGTGATCGCGCCATAGCTCAGCGGCCCGATGATGCTGGCCAGCCGCGTGGCAAAGGCCCACAGGCCGAAGAATTCCGCAAGCTGCCTGGGCGGCGCGAACATGCCCGCCATCGCGCGCCCGGCGGATTGGCTCGAGCCCATGCAAACGCCGGCGATCGCCGCGGCATACCAGAAGCCGCCCTTGGTGGTGGTGACCGCCGCAATCACGCAGGTGGCGATCCAGCCCACGAGGGTCACGCCCAATGCCAGCTTGTGGCCGATGCGGTCCTGCCAGTAGCCGAAGGCGAATGCGCCGGCAGCCGCCGCGACGTTCAGCACGAAGATCAGGACCATCGTTTCCTGCGGGACAAAGCCGATTACCTGCTCGGCATAGATGGCTGCCAGCGCGATCGCCACGGCAACGCCGCCCTGGTAGAAGATGGCGCAGGCCAGGAGCCACATGAAATCCTTGAACTGCCGGGCTTGGCGAAACGTCTGGCGCAGTTGCGCCAGCGAGGCCTTGAAGCCGCCTTGGGCCATGGCACGCGGATTGGGCTGCGCCCGCTCATTGAGCAGACGGAACGTGACCAGCGCAGCCGCGCCGTAGATCACTGCCGTGATCAGCATCGTGACCGGTACGAATTGGTCCGCCGGGATGCCCTGCCCCTGGGCCCAGATCACATAAGCCAGGCTGAGACCCAAGGTCAACATGCCGCCGAAGTAGCCAAAGCTCCAGCCCCATCCGCTGACCTTGCCGAGCGCTTCGGCCCTGGCAAGCTCGGGCAAAAATGCAGCGGTCAATGAGTCGCCATAGGAGAAGAACGTATTGGAGAGGATGATGAGGGCAATCGCCAATGCCACACTGCCCGGACCGGCCAGGGCGAGCGCCGCGGTGGTCACTACGCAGCCCGCCGTCGTCAGCATCAGCAGCCGTTTTTTTGCGGCGCGCAAATCGGCATAGGCACCGATGCTCGGCATCGTCAGCATGACGATGGCGTACGAGACGCTGAGTGCGGCGGTCCAGGCAAACGTGGCCCACTCGGCCTTCTGCGCAATGCCGCCGACGAAGTACGCCGCGAACACCGCGGTAATGACGACCGTGCTGTAGCCCGAGTTGGCAAAGTCGTACATGGCCCAGCCAAACACCTCGCGCTTGGCAACGCCGGGATTGAGGGCGTCCTTCGAAAAAACAGCCATGCGTGCTCTCCTCCAAAGGAGTGCAGCATAGCCGAGCAGGATGAAAGGGGAGTTGGACTAGTGCAGATGGCGCGGCTTGCGTCCGCCGCCATGGCCGGTGCCGCCGTGCCCGCCGCCCGAGCCGCGCGGCGGCTTGCCGATTTCGAGTGAACTCACGAGTGCATCGAAACGCTTGCTGAAGAGCTTGTCGATCTCGGCAACCACGCCGCTGAGTTCGGCGCCATCGAAATGGCGCTCCATCGTGTTCACCACGTCCTGCACCAGGAGGTCGCGCTGCACCTGCATGATCGCGGCAGGATTGGGGCCGACAAAGAGCATCAGGAAGTCGTCGCGCGATTCCTCTTCCGATTCTTCGTCATCTTCGTCGAAGTCCGTGTCGTAGAAGGTAACCTCGATGGCGGCGCCCAGCTCGGCCAGCTCGTTCAGGCTCATGCACATTTCATCGAGCGCCTGGCGGAAGTCATCGTCGCCGCGAACCGTCCAGCACATTTGCAGCTGGCGTTCATGCACGTCGAACTTGATGCCGGGCTCTTCTTCGTACGCACTCGTGGCGCCGTCGGCCAGCGAGCGTGCGCCTGCGTATTTCCAGAGCGGCTTCAAGGCGTCCTGCAACTGCTCGAACGTCACATCCGCACGCAACGGCACCTGGCCGTGGACGTGGATTTCAAAAGGTGCGTTGTAGTTTGCCATGTCGGGATATTAACGCTGCGATGGTGCCCGGAACCGGGGTCGAACCGGTACGCCCCCTTTCGGGAAAGCGGCGGATTTTAAGTCCGCTGTGTCTACCAATTTCACCATCCGGGCCTGGGTGCCGTTCTTCAACGAGCGTACCAAGTCTATTGTCAAACAAAACAGCCTCGCGAAACCTGCTTGCGGGCAGGTTGGCGAGGCCGAATATCTTGGAGGCGCGACCCAGAGTCGAACTGGGCTGATCGGATTTGCAATCCGGTGCATAACCGCTTTGCTATCGCGCCGAGGTGTTCCCCCTCTGCCGAGAAATTCTCTCGACATAAAAAAGGGAAGCTCTCGCTTCCCTTTTTTTGGAATTTGGAGCGGGAAAAGAGTCTCGAACTCTCGACCTCAACCTTGGCAAGGTTGCGCTCTACCAACTGAGCTATTCCCGCATTTGTGCAAATTTCTTTGCACCTCTTGCTGCACTTCTAATGAATCATTTCTGAGTCATCATCGTGTGCTTGCAAGACTTGAATTATATACCAGTTTTTAGCTGTTTCGCAAGAGCCTCAGTGTTTCACTGATGTCGTCGTGCGCTCGGGCGTGGCAACTTCTGCGGGTACCGCCAATGGTGCTGCGACGACGGCCACAGGCTCCTCGTCAACCAGCGGGGTCGGCATGCGCTCCAACGCGACTTCCAGCACCTTGTCGATCCATTTGACCGGCACGATTTCCAGGCCGTTCTTCACGTTCTCGGGAATCTCCTGCAAATCCTTGGCGTTCTCTTCCGGAATCAATACCGTCTTGATGCCCCCGCGCAAGGCCGCCAGCAGTTTTTCCTTCAAGCCGCCAATGGCAGTGACTTCGCCACGCAACGTGATCTCGCCCGTCATCGCCACGTCGCCGCGCACCGGAATGCCGGTCAACGCGGAGACAAAGGCCGTGGTCATCGCCGCGCCTGCGCTCGGGCCATCCTTGGGCGTTGCGCCATCGGGCACGTGGATGTGGATGTCCTTCTTCTCGAACACTTCGTCCTTGATTCCCAGGCGCCGCGAGCGGCTGCGCACCACGGTGCGCGCTGCTTCGACCGACTCCTTCATCACGTCGCCCAGCGAACCGGTGCGCGTGATGATGCCTTTGCCTGGCATCAACGCGGCTTCGATCGTCAGCAGGTCGCCGCCGACTTCCGTCCAGGCCAGGCCAACAACCTGCCCCACCTGGTTTTGCTGTTCGGCGCGGCCATAGGAGTACTTGCGCACGCCGAGGAAGTCATTGAGGTTCTCGCCGGTGATCTTGACTTGCGGCGTCATCTTCTTGAGCTGCAGGGCCTTGACCACCTTGCGGCAGATCTTGGACAGTTCCCGCTCAAGCGAACGCACGCCCGCCTCACGCGTGTAGTAGCGAACGATGTCGCGGATCGCCTCTTCGGTGATCAGCAACTCCTCGTCCTTCACGCCATTGTTTTTCAGCTGCTTGGGGCAGAGGTACTTGATGGCGATGTTGGTCTTCTCGTCTTCGGTGTAACCCGACAGGCGAATCACCTCCATGCGGTCCAACAGGGCCGGCGGAATGTTCATCGAATTCGAAGTGGCGACGAACATGACGTCGCTCAGGTCGAAATCGACCTCCACATAGTGGTCGCTGAAGGTGTGGTTCTGTTCCGGGTCCAACACCTCGAGCAGCGCACTGGACGGATCGCCGCGGAAGTCCGTACCCAGCTTGTCGATTTCGTCGAGCAGGAACAGGGGATTGCGCGTGCCGACTTTGCCCAGGTTCTGCAACACCTTGCCCGGCAAGGCGCCGATGTAGGTGCGGCGGTGCCCGCGGATCTCGGCCTCGTCGCGCATGCCGCCCAGCGCCATGCGCACGTACTTGCGCCCCGTCGCCTTGGCGATGGACTGTCCGAGCGAGGTCTTGCCCACGCCGGGTGGC
Organism: Burkholderiaceae bacterium; assembly: GCA_035476635.1. Classification (GTDB taxonomy): domain Bacteria; phylum Pseudomonadota; class Gammaproteobacteria; order Burkholderiales; family Burkholderiaceae_C; genus DATILI01. The sequence continues at coordinate 14,021 of DATILI010000169.1, forward strand.
CCGACCAGGCAGAGGATTGGCGCCTTCACCTTGTCCACGCGTTGCTGCACCGCGAGATACTCAAGAATGCGGTCCTTTACCTTTTCCAGGCCGAAGTGGTCTTCATTGAGCACTTCTTCCGCGTGTCCAAGGTTGTGCTTGATCTTGGTCTTCTTGCTCCACGGCAAGCCGGTGAGCACGTCGATGTAGTTGCGCACCACGGTCGCTTCCGCCGACATGGGCGACATCAGCTTGAGTTTCTTGAACTCTGCCTCGGCCTTCTTCAAGGCTTCCTTGGGCATCTTGGCGAGCTTGATCTTCTTGTCGATCTCCTCGATGTCGGCACCTTCCTCGCCTTCACCGAGTTCCTTCTGGATCGCCTTGACCTGCTCGTTGAGGTAAAAGTCGCGCTGGTTCTTCTCCATCTGGCGCTTCACGCGGCCGCGGATCTTCTTGTCGACGTTGAGGATGTCGACTTCACGTTCGAGTTGGCCGAAGAGATTCTCCAGGCGATCCTTGACCTCGGCCAGATCCAGCACGACCTGCTTGCTGTCCAGCTTCAAAGGCAGGTGCGCGGCAATCGTGTCCGCCAGGCGGCCCGGGTCGTCAATGCTGGAGATCGAGGTCAGGATCTCGGGCGGGATCTTCTTGTTGAGTTTGACGTACTGGTCGAACTGCTGCATCACGGCGCGGCGCAGCGCTTCAATCTCGCTGGTCTTCTTCTCGGACGCGACGGGTTCCACCGGTGTCACATTGGCGGTGAAATGCGATTCGCCGTCTTCGATCCGGTTTACCTTGGCGCGCTGCTGGCCTTCGACCAGCACCTTCACGGTGCCATCGGGCAGCTTGAGCATCTGCAGGATGGTGGACACGCAGCCCACGTCGAACATGTCGGAGACCAAGGGCTCATCCTTGGCGGCGGCCTTTTGCGCGACCAGCATGATGCGGCGCTCGGCTTCCATCGCAGCTTCCAGCGCCTTGATGCTCTTGGGGCGCCCGACAAAAAGCGGAATCACCATGTGCGGGAAAACGACCACGTCGCGCAAGGGCAACAGCGGCAGGTCAAGCGGGTCGGCAGGTAGTGGTGTGTGTCCGGACATGAAGATCCTTTGGTTACCTGTTCAATATGGTCGTCACCGGGCTATTTTCAACCCGTCGCTTCGGCCCTGCCGATGGCAAGGCTTACTCAGGCTTTCTTCGCCGCTTCGCGGTAGACCAGAAGCGGCGGCTTGTTCTCTTCGATGGTGGACTCATCCACCACCACCTTGTCGACATTCGTCGTGTTGGGCAAGTCGAACATCGTATCGATGAGGGACTGTTCCAGGATGGAGCGCAGGCCGCGCGCACCGGTCTTGCGGGCCAGCGCCTTCTTCGCGATCGCCTTCAACGCGTTGGGCCGGATCTCCAGATCCACACCCTCCATCGCGAGCAGCTTGCCGTATTGCTTGACCAGCGCATTCTTGGGCTCGGTGAGGATCTGCACCAGCGCTTCCTCGCTCAGTTCGGCCAAGGTCGCAACCACCGGCATGCGGCCCACGAGCTCAGGAATCAGGCCGAACTTGATCAGGTCTTCCGGCTCGACGTCGCGAAATACTTCGGTCAGGCTGCGCTGCTTCTTGCTTTTCACCGACGCGCCGAAACCAATGCCCGAGGCTTCGGTACGGTTCTCGATCACCTTCTCAAGGCCGGAGAAGGCGCCACCGCAGATGAACAGGATATTGGTCGTGTCGATCTGCAGGAAGTCCTGGTTCGGATGCTTGCGCCCACCTTGCGGCGGCACGCTGGCCATCGTTCCTTCGATCAGTTTGAGCAGGGCCTGTTGCACGCCTTCGCCCGAAACGTCGCGCGTGATCGAAGGGTTGTCGGACTTGCGTGAGATCTTGTCGATCTCGTCGATGTAGACGATGCCGCGCTGTGCGCGCTCCACTTCATAGTTGCAGCTTTGCAGGAGCTTGGCGACGATGTTCTCCACATCCTCGCCGACATAGCCGGCCTCGGTCAGCGTGGTGGCATCGGCCATCACGAAAGGCACATCCAGCATGCGCGCCAGAGTCTGCGCCAACAGCGTCTTGCCCGATCCCGTGGGACCGATCAGAAGAATGTTGCTCTTTGTGAGCTCGACTTCGTCCTTCTTGGCCTTTTCCTTGTGGCGCAGGCGCTTGTAGTGGTTGTACACCGCCACGGACAAGGTGCGCTTGGCCACTTCCTGACCGATGACATAGTTATCCAGATTCGTCTTGATCTCGACGGGGGTAGGCAAGTCGGCGCGCGCTTCGCGGCCGTCTTCGCCACCGGGCAATTCGTCCCGGATGATGTCGTTGCAAAGATCGATGCATTCATCGCAAATGAACACGGAAGGCCCGGCGATCAGTTTCTTGACCTCGTGCTGACTCTTGCCGCAGAAAGAGCAGTACAGGGTTTTCTCGGTGGAAGAGCCTTTTTTCTCGGCCATGACGGGTGCCTTGTTACGGGAGTTTCTCAATGATAACCAAATGGAAACGGCGTTTTCCCCAAAGGAAAACGCCGCGGCAGTTCCCGCTTGTCGCTCAGGCAGGGTCTGATTTACGAACGCTTGGCAATGACCTGGTCGACCAGGCCGTAGTCCTTGGCCTCGTCGGCCGACAGGAAATAGTCGCGCTCGGTGTCGCGGGTGATCTTTTCCAGCGACTGCCCGGTGCGCTCGGCCAGGATGCGGTTCATCTGTTCCTTGGTCTTCAGGATGTCGCGCGCGTGGATCTCGATGTCTGTCGCCTGGCCGCGTGCGCCGCCCAGCACCTGGTGGATCATGATCTTCGAATTCGGCAGCGAGAAGCGCTTGCCCTTGGCGCCAGCGGCCAGCAGGAAAGCACCCATGCTGGCTGCGAAACCGCAGCACAGCGTGGAGACGTCAGGCTTGATGAAATTCATGGTGTCGTAGATCGCCATGCCAGCCGTCACGCTGCCGCCGGGGGAATTGATGTAGAACGAAATGTCCTTGTCCGGATTTTCGCTCTCCAGGAACAGGAGCTGGGCCACCACCAGGTTGGCGGTCTGGTCGTTGACTTCGCCGACCAGGAAGATCACGCGCTCCTTGAGCAACCGTGAGTAGATGTCGTAGGACCGCTCGCCGCGGCCCGATTGCTCGATCACCATCGGGACCATGCCAAGTCCTTGGATTTCCTGTGCGCTCATGATTTTCTCCAGAGATGTTTGTACTGTACCCAAAACAAAATGGGGCTTGCGCCGCGGACTGCAAGCCCCCGGCACAAACCCCGCTATTTCCCGGCTATTTCTTCCGCCAAATCTTCCGCCAAAGCGGCCAGATCAGCCCTGCTGGCCCATCAGGTCATCGAACGAAATAGCCTTTTCGGTCGTCTTGGCCTTGCCCAGCACAAACTCGGTCACGTTGTTTTCGATCACGGTCGCCTCGACTTCGGCGAGGCGGCGGTTGTCGCTGTAGTACCAGCGCACCACGTCCGCAGGCTTTTCGTAGCTGGCGGCCAGTTCCTCGACATGGGCCTTGAGCTGCTCGGGGCGCACATGCAGTTCATTGGCACGCACCAGCTCGGCCACCACCAGGCCCAGGCGCACGCGGCGCTCGGCTTGCGGGCGGAAGACGTCGTCCGGAATCGGCGCCTTGTCGGCGTCCTTGATGCCGCGCTGCTTGAGGTCGGCACGTGCGCCTTCGATCATGCGGTCGACTTCGGACTGCACGCTGGACTTGGGCAGGTCCAGTTCGGCCTTGGCCACCAGTGCGTCCATCACAGCTTGCTTGTTGCGGCCCAGCAGGCGGAATTTCACTTCGCGCTCGAGGTTTTTCTTGATGTCGGAACGCAGGCCCTCGACCGTGGCGTCCGCAATGCCGAGGGACTTGGCCAGGGCATCGTTGAGTTCGGGCAGGTGGGCCGCCTCGATCTTCTTGACGGTGACGAGGAAGTCAGCCTGCTTGCCGGCCACGTCCTTGCCGTGGTAGTCCGCGGGGAAAGCCAGGGGGAAGGTCTTGCTCTCGCCGGCCTTCATGCCGCGCACGGCATCTTCGAATTCCTTGAGCATCTGGCCTTCGCCGACCAGGAACTGGAAATCTTCCGCCTTGCCGCCCTGGAAGGGCTCGCCGTCGATCTTGCCTTCGAAATCCACCGTCACGCGGTCGCTATCTTGCGCGGCGGCGTCCTGGGCGCGCTGGGCAAAGCTGCGGCGCTGCTTGCGCAGGATGTCAACGGTCTTGTCGATCGCCGCGTCGGTCACTTCGGCCGACAGCTTCTCGACTTCCGCCGTCGTCAGATCGCCGATCTTGACTTCAGGAAAGACTTCAAAGATCGCGTCAAACGCCAGCTCACCCTCGGGCGAACCTTCTTTTTCAGTGATGCGCGGCTGGCCGGCGACGCGCAGCTTGGCTTCGTTGGCGGCGTTGGCAAAGGCCTCGCCCACCTTATCGTTCATGACTTCGTAGTGAACCGAATAGCCGTAGCGCTGGGCCACCACAGTCATCGGCACCTTGCCGGGACGGAAACCGTCCATCTTCACGGTGCGGGCGAGGCGCTTCAGGCGCGAATCGACTTCGGATTGAATCACGTTGACGGGCAGCGTCAGCGTCATCTTGCGTTCCAGCTTCTCAAGGGTCTCAACGGTCACAGCCATGGTATTTCTCTCAGGTAGAAAAAGTAATCTGTCGGTGGTGCGCGGGGGGGGACTCGAACCCCCACACCATTGCTGGCGTCAGGACCTAAACCTGGTGCGTCTACCAATTTCGCCACCCGCGCAACGATTCAACAAAAACGGGCGGCCTGGCCTTGGACCTTCGAAAAGGTACTGCCTGACCGCCCGCGTGAATTCGGTCAACCCTATATTTTAGCTCCAGCGTAACAAGCCCCTGCGGGGCAGTTGTTAGTTTGCGCTGAAAGCTGCGCTTTTAACCCGGAGCGGGCGCCTCCCTTTTTACGCGAAACCATGCCGCGTACATCGCCGGCAGCGCCAGCAATGTGAGCACCGTGGCGACGATCAGCCCGCCCATGATCGCCACCGCCATCGGCCCCCAGAATACCGAGCGCGACAGCGGAATCATGGCCAGCACGGCGGCCGCGGCGGTCAGCACGATGGGACGCAGGCGGCGCACGGCGGATTCCACGATCGCATCCCAGGCCGGCACGCCCCTGGCACGGTCCTGCTCGATCTGGTCGATCAGGATCACCGAATTGCGCTGGATCATCCCCATCAAGGCGATGACCCCCAGCAACGCCACGAACCCGAATGGCCGGTTCAGCAACAGCAAGGCGCCGGCGACACCCGCAATCCCCAGCGGCCCGGTCAGAAACACCAGCATGGCGCGGCTGAAGCTGTGCAACTGCAGCATGAGCAGGGTGAAGGTAATGAACAGCATGATGGGCACGCCGGCCGCAATCGACGCCGATCCCTTGCTGCTTTCTTCCACCGCGCCGGCCACGTCGATGCGGTAGCCGTGCGGCCACCTGGCTTCCAGGGCCTTGAGTTTGGGCAGCAGTTCTTCGGTGACCGTCGCGCCCTGCAAGCCTTCGACAATGTCGCTTTGCACCGTGATCGCGTAGTCGCGGTTTTCACGCCACATCACGCCCGGCTCCCAGGTGAATACGGGCTTGGCGATCTGCGTCAATGGAATCGTCTTGCCCGATGCCGTGGGCAGGTAGGCATTGGCCATGTCGGTGATGGCGCTGCGCTCGTCCAGCGGTTGGCGCAGCACGATGTCGATCAGCTTGTCGCCTTCGCGGAACTGGCCGACATTGGTGCCCGCAAGAATCGTCTTGGAAGCCTGCGCGATGGATTGGCTCGACACGCCCATGGCGCGCGCCTTGGATTGATCCACTTCCAGTCGCAGCACCTTGACCGATTCGTTCCAGTTGTCGTTCACGCCACGCGTGTTGGGGCTGCCGCGCATCGCCGCCTTGACCTCGTCGGCGCGCTCGCGCAGCACGATGGGGTCGGCGCCGACGACGCGAAACTGCACCGGGTACGGCACCGGTGGCCCGTTGGGCAGGAGCTTCACGCGGCCGCGCACCTCCGGAAACTCCTGGGCCAGCAAGGCCGGCAGCTTGACGCGCAGCGATTCGCGTATTTTCAGATCCTTGGGCAGGATGATGAATTGCGATACGTTGCTTTGCGGGAACACCTGGTCTAGCGGCAAGTAGAAACGCGGCACGCCCGAGCCCAGCCAGGTACTCACCGAGGTCACGCCCTCTTCCTGGCGCAAGCGCTGCTCCACCCGCTTGGCCGTGGCTTCGTTGGCGGCGAACGATGTGCCTTCCGGGAACCAGATGTCGACCAGGATCTCAGGCCGGCTGGAATCGGGGAAGAACTGCTGCTGCACCTTGCCCATGCCGACGATGCCAAGCGCAAAGATCAGCAAGGTGGCACCGATGGTCAGCCAGCGGTGCTTGACGCACCAGTTCACCGCGCGGCGAAACCCGCGGTAAAACGGCGTGTCGAAATGCTCATGGTGATCGGTGTCGTCGGTGGGCACCGGCTTTTCCTTGAGCAGCAGGGTACCAAGATAAGGCACGAAATAGACCGAGACGATCCAGCTCAACACCAGCGCAATCACGGTCACCGCGAAAATCGCAAAGGTGTACTCGCCCGTCACCGACTTCGCAATTCCGATCGGCAGGAAACCCGCAGCCGTGATCAGGGTGCCGGTCAGCATCGGCATGGCCGTGATCTCGTAGGCAAAGGTCGCGGCACGCACCTTGTCGTAGCCCTCCTCCATCTTGCGCACCATCATCTCGACGGCGATGATCGCGTCGTCCACCAGCAGCCCAAGCGCGATGATGAGCGAACCCAGCGAAATCTTGTGCAGGCCGATGTTCCAATAGCTCATGGCCAGAAACGTGACCGCCAGCACCAGCGGGATCGTGATGCCCACCACCAGCCCGGGTCGCATGTCGATGTACCAGCGCCGCCACAGCGGATGCTTGCCCGGCCGCCGGTGGAAACCCAGGGCGATGAAACTCACCGCCAGCACAATGACCACGGCTTCGACCAGCACGCGCACGAACTCGTTGACCGACGTGGCCACCGCCTTGGGTTGGTCCTGGATCTGCACCAGGCTGATGCCCGCTGGCAGGCCCTTCTCGATCTTCTCGAACGCCACGCGCAGCGACTTGCCCAAGGCGATGATGTCACCGCCCTTGGCCATGGAAACACCCAGGGCAATTACTTCCTTGCCCTGGTGGCGCACCTTCACCGTCGGCGGGTCGACATAGCCGCGCTTGATTTCGGCGATGTCGCCCAGGCGCAACTGGTTGCCGCCGGCACTGGTGCCGCTGCCGTATCCCGCGCCACGGATCGGCATGGCGCGCAATTGCTCGACGGCCTGGAACTGCCCGGCCACGCGCACCTGCACCACATCCAGCGGCGTCTGCACCGCGCCCGCTGATTCCACCGCATTTTGCTGCCCCAGCTGGGACAGCACCGCGTTCAGGTCCAGCCCGAGCTGGGCCAGGCGCTTTTGCGAGATCTCGACGAACAGCTTTTCGTCCTGCGCGCCAAAGAGTTCGACCTTGGCCACGTCAGGCACGCGCAGCAGCTGCTGGCGCACCTCGTCGGCAAAGCTCTTGAGCTCAGCGTAGTTGAAGCCGTCGGACTCGAGCGCGTAGATCACGCCATAGACGTCGCCGAATTCGTCGTTGAAAAACGGCCCTTGCGTTCCGGCCGGCAAGGTGAAGCGCATGTCGCCGACCTTCTTGCGCACCGTGTACCAGACGTTGGCCACTTCGGCCGCCCTGGACGAATCCTTGATCTGGAAAATGATCTGCGACTCGCCCGGCTTGGAATAGCTGCGGATCTTGTCGGCATACGGCACTTCCTGCAGCGTGCGCTCGATCTTGTCGGTCACCTGCTCGGCCACCTGCTGCGCCGTGGCGCCCGGCCAATAGGTGCGCACCACCATCGCGCGAAAGGTGAATGGCGGGTCTTCGTCCTGCCCCAACTGAAAGTAGGCGACAAAGCCCAGCAGCATCAGCACCACCATCAGGTAGCGGGTCAACGCCGGATGGTCCAGCGCCCATTTGGAAAGATTGAAGCTTTCTTTGGGTTGCGGTTGCGTCATGCGTGCCTCACCTGGCCGCGGATGCTGTGGCGGCCTGCGCATCCGCAGGCTGCGAAGAGCTGGCCGCGCCAGCGGCCGGCGCGCCCAGGTCCCTGGCCTGGTAGATCGTGACCTTCTGCCCTGGCGACAGCACGTGCACGCCAGCCGATACCACCAGCATGCCGGGCTGCAGGCCGCCGCCGATCACGGCTTCGTTGCCATCGGCCGTGGCAATCTGCACGATCTGCGGCTGCACCGTCATGCTGGCTTTGTCCAGCACCCAGACCGCGGTTTCCTTGCCTTCCTGCCGCAGCGCACTGGTTGGCAGCTTGATGGCAGGAGTGCCCGCATGGCTCAAGGATTCGGGAACCACATAGACCGTGCTGCCCAGTGGCGGCGCTTCATTCGCGTTCAGCGAGACCTTGACCAGAAACGTACGCGTCACCGGGTCGGCGCTGGCTGCGACCTCGCGAACCTTGCCCACCAACTGGGTATTGGCCGTCCAGACGCGAACCTTCACGTTCGCACCGGGCTTGATCTCGGCGATCTTGTCCTCGGGCACCGAGAACACCACGTCGCGCGGCCCGTCCTGGGCGATGCGGACAACTGGCGCGCCGGCCGCAACCACCTGGCCCGGCTCGGCTTCGACAGCCGTGACGATGCCGGCCACGTCCGCCACCAGGCTGGTATAGGACGCCTGGTTGCCCTGGGAGGACAACTGCGCTTGCGCCTGCTCCAGCTGCGCCTGCGCCGCCTTGAGGGCGGTTTCGCGGCGCTCCAGCTCGGCGCCACTGATGAAGTTCTGGTCTTTCAGGGTGGCGTAGCGCTTGTAGTCTGCCGCGGCCAGCTCCTGGTTGGTCCGCGCGGCAGCCACCTGGGCACGCGCGGCGTCGGCCGCCAGGCGGTAGTCCTGCGGATCGATCTGCGCCAGCAACTGACCCGCCTTCACCCGCTGGCCCGGTTCGACCTGGCGCTTGATGATCTTTCCCGCCACCCGAAAGCCCAGTCGCGACTCGATGCGTGGGCGCACTTCGCCGGCAAACTCGTAACTTGAATGCAAAGGGCTGACCCCGACCGTCAGGACCTTGACGGCCCGCACCGGCTCGGCCGGCGGCGCTGGTTTGGAGCACGCGGCCAGCAACGCTGCGGCCCCCAGAATGCTGATGAGAATGCCCGGTCGCGGCGACCCGGGCAACGGCAGTTTTGGCATGGCGAACCCCATGGAATGAGCGCGCAGGGAGCCTGCGCAAAAAAGCGATATTAATGACTGACTGGTTAGTAATCTAGGGTAAACGAGAATTCTTGTCAAGCGACAATCCCATGCGTGAACACCGAGACCGCCCGCCCCGCATCACCCGCCCCACCATCCGCCCACTATGAAAACTTCCCCGTGGCGTCGCTGTTGTGCCCGCCTCGCCTGCGCCCGCCGATTGCCGCGATTTACTGGTTCGCCCGGACGGCGGACGACATCGCTGACGAAGGTGATGCTACACCCGGGCAGCGGCTGGATGACCTAGCGGTTTACCGGCAAGACCTGCACGCGATAGCCGGCGGACGGCACCACAGCGGGCGCTGGCCGCAGGTGTTCGATCCGCTTCAAAAAACCCTGCACGAGCACGATTTGCCGGTGCCCTTGCTGGCCGATCTGCTCAGCGCATTCGAGCAGGACGTGGTGAAGACGCGCGACGGCGCAGGCTATGCCGACCGCACCGAGTTGTTGGACTATTGCCGCCGCTCGGCCAACCCGGTCGGGCGGCTGCTCCTGCATCTCTACGGCGTGCGCGACGCGCAATCACTGGCGCAAAGCGACAACATCTGCTCGGCCCTGCAGCTGATCAATTTCTGGCAAGACATGAGTGTCGATATCCCGCGCGGCCGCTTCTACCTTCCAGTCGCAGACTCCCAAGCGTATGGCGTCCTGCGGCAAGACTTGCAGGCAAACGCCCGAACGCCCGGTGCGACCACCCTGGTCGCCGAACTGGTGCGCTGGGCCCGCGCCATGATGCAAGGCGGTGCGGCGCTGGTGCACACCGTTCCGGGCCGGGCCGGCTGGGAGCTGCGCCTGGTGGTGCAAGGTGGCCTGCGCATCCTGGAACGCATCGAGGCCATCGACCATGCGACTTTGCTCCAGCGGCCCGTGTTGCGCGCGTGGGACTGGCCGCTGGTGCTGTGGCGGGCGCTGTGGATGTGACAATCACGGCCTGACACAGCAGCACCCATGACCCCAGAAGAATATGTACAGCAAAAGGCGGCTGCCTCAGGCAGCAGCTTCTATTACGCCTTCCTGTTTTTACCCAAGCCGCGCCGCGCCGCCATCACCGCCTTCTATGCGTTCTGCCGAGAGGTGGACGATGTTGTCGACGAGGTTGAAGACCCCGGCGTGGCCCACACCAAGCTCGCGTGGTGGCAATCCGAGGTCGCCAAGTCGTATGCCGGCCAGCCCAGCCATCCGGTCACCAAGGCCTTGCTGCCGCTGGCCGCCGATTTCCACATTGAAGAACGCCATCTGCAGGCTGTGATCGACGGCTGCCGGATGGACCTGGAGCAGACCCGTTATCTCGACTTCCCCGGCCTGGAGCGCTATTGCCATCTCGTGGCGGGCGTCGTCGGCGAAGTGGCGGCCGGCATCTTCGGCCAGACCGAGCGCCAGACCACCGAATACGCGCACAAGCTTGGCCTGGCGTTTCAGCTAACCAACATCATCCGCGACGTCGGCGAAGACGCGATGCGCGGGCGCATCTACCTGCCGGTCAACGAGCTGCAGCAATTCGATGTGAAGGCGCACGAGATCTTGAAGCGCAACTATTCGGACCGCTTCAACGCGCTCATGAAGTTCCAGGCCGTGCGCGCGCATCGCCTGTACGACGAGGCACTTGCGCTGCTGCCCGCGGCCGACAGGAGCGCGCAAAAACCCGGGCTGATGATGGCCAGCATCTACCGCACTTTGCTGCGTGAAATCGAGCGCGACAACTTCCAGGTGCTGCACCAGCGCGTCAGCCTCACTCCCCTGCGCAAGTTCTGGCTGGCGTGGAAGGTACAAGCGCTAGGCAGGCTGTAGGCGATGAAGGTCGCCATCATCGGCGCCGGCTGGGCCGGCATGGCTGCGGCGGTGCAGATCACGCGGGCCGGCCATGGCGTCACCGTCCTTGAAGCCTCGCGCATCCTCGGCGGACGGGCCCGGGGCATGGAAGCCACCTTGCCCGGCGGGATCGTGGCAACGCTGGACAACGGCCAGCACATCATGATCGGCGCCTACACAGAGACCCTGGCACTGATGCGCCTGGTCGGCGTCGATCCGGACCAGGCCCTGCTGCGCCTGCCGCTGACCCTGCAGTTTCCCGATGGCCAGGGGCTGCGCCTGAGCGACGGGCAAAGCCGCTGGGGCGCGTTGTGGCCGCCGTCGCTCGATGTCGTTGCCGGCATCCTCACGGCGCGTGGCTGGACCTGGCGCGACAAGGCCGCGTTGATCCGCGGCGCATTGGGCTGGCAGGCGGCGCGCTTCGAATGCAGCCCGCAGACATCGGTCGCCGACCTGTGCCGCGCGCTCACGCCACGCGTTTTTGCCGAGCTGATCGAGCCGCTGTGCATCTCGGCCCTCAATACACCGCCCGAGCAATCCAGCGGGCAAGTGTTCCTGCGCGTGCTGCGCGACGCCCTGTTCGGCGTGCGCGGCGGCTCGCACCTGCTGCTGCCGCGCACCGACCTCAGTGCGCTGTTTCCAGCGGCCGCCGCGCGCTGGTTGTTGCAGCGCGGGGGAAGTGTCCTGATGGGGCACCGTGTCGCCACACTGGGCGCCGATCCGGCCAATGCGGGCCGTTGGCTGGTCGATGGCCAGGCTTTCGACCAGGTTGTGCTGGCCTGCCCATCCTGGGAGGCGGCGCGCCTGGTCGAAGCCAGCGGTGCAGCGGCCAACGCATGGCTGCACCAGGCCAAGGCCTTGGCATTCGAAGCCATCACCACGGTGTACGCCAGCAGCAGCGCGCGGCTGGCGCAGCCGATGCTGAGCTTGCGCAGCAGCGCCCAGGCACCAGCCCAGTTCGTCTTTGACCGCGGCCAGCTCGGCGGCCCTGGCGGCTTGCTCGCCTTCGTCGTCAGCGCCAGCCACGGCGAGCGCGACACGCTGCAACAGCGCGTGCTCGCCCAAGGCCGCGCGCAACTCGGCGTGGCCGACCTGGAAGCGGTGCAGACGGTAGTCGAGAAGCGCGCCACCTTCGCCTGCACACCCGGCCTGCAACGCCCATCCCAACAGATTGCACCGGGCCTGTGGGCCTGCGGCGACTATGTGCAAGGCCCCTATCCTGCGACACTGGAAGGCGCGGTGCGCAGCGCCATCACGGTGGCAGGGCGGATCTGAACCCCAAGGGAAAATCAACTCATGAAACGAGCCCTCCGACGAATCGCCTTCAGCCTGGTCGCCCTGTTGCTGCTCGCCGCCGGCGCCCTCGCCTGGTACCTGCACACGCTGCAGCCGCAGCGTGACGGCAGCCTGGCGCTGACCCAGTTGCAGGCGCCCGTCACGGTGCGCTACGACGAACGCGGCGTTCCGCACATTCGCGCCGAGCATGAAGCCGACCTGTACCGCGCGCTGGGCTATGTGCATGCGCAGGACCGCCTGTTCCAGATGGAGATGGTGCGCCGACTCGCGCAGGGCGAATTGGCCGAGGTGCTGGGCCCCAAGCTGCTGGACACCGACCGCCTGTTCCGCACGCTGGGCATCCGCGCCCATGCGCAGGCCTACGTGAAGCGGCAGGACCCCGACAGCCCGGCCATGAAGGCGCTGATGGCGTATCTGGACGGCATCAACCAGTTCCAGGCCAGCCACCCGGCGCCACTGGAGTTCAGTTTGCTGGGCATTCCCAAGCGCCCGTTCACGCCGCAAGACACGGTGGCCGTCTCCGGCTACCTCGCCTACAGCTTCGCCGCCGCATTCCGCACCGAACCCGTCCTGACCCAGGTGCGCGACCAGCTCGGGCCACGCTACCTGCAGGCGTTCGACCTGGACTGGCACGCCGACGGCGTGACCCGCCCCGCCGCCACCCCCACGGCACTCACCGATGCCGACTGGCAAGGCCTCACGCGCCTGGCGCAACTGAGCGAAGAAGCGCTCACCAACGCCGGCGTGCCGCGCTTCGAAGGCAGCAACGCCTGGGTCGTCGCCGGCAGCCGCACTGCCAGCGGCAAGCCGCTGCTGGCCGGCGATCCGCACATCGGCTATTCGGCACCCGCGGTCTGGTACGAGGCGCATTTGTCCATGCCGGGTTTCGAGCTCTACGGCCACCACCAGGCGCTGAACCCGCTGGCCCTGCTGGGCCACAACACGCGCTTCGGCTGGAGCCTGACCATGTTCCAGAACGACGACCTCGACCTGATCGCCGAGAAGGTGAATCCGGCCAACCCGAACCAGGTCTGGCACCGTGGGCAATGGGTGGACCTGTCGTCGCGCGAAGAGGTGATCGCGGTCAAGGGCCAGGCACCCGTGAAGCTGGTGCTGCGGCGCTCGCCGCACGGCCCCATCGTCACCGATGCCTTCCAACCCGGCCTGGGCAACACGCCGGTGGCGATGTGGTGGGCCCTGCTGGAAACCGAGAACCCGGTGCTCGAAGCCTTCTACGAACTTAACCGCGCCGACACGCGCGAAAAGGCCCGCGCCGCCGCAAGCAAGATCCACGCACCTGGCCTGAACATCGTCTGGGCCAATGCCGCTGGCGACATCGGCTGGTGGGCCGGCGCCAAGCTGCCGCAGCGCCCGGCCGGCGTGAACCCGGCCTTCATCCTCGACGGCAGCAGCGCCGAGGCCGACAAGCCCGGTTTCCGGCCCTTTGCCGACAACCCGCAGGAAGAAAACCCGCCGCGCGGCAGCATCGTCTCGGCCAATCACCAGCCTGCCGCGCGGGTGCCGGTGCCCGGCTACTACAACCTCGCCGATCGCGCCCAGCGACTGGTGCAGCGGCTTGATGGTGCCGGCACGAAATGGGACCTGCAAAACAGCCGGGCCCTGCAACTCGACCCTGGCACTGGGTACGGCCCCAGTGTGCTGAAGGACGTGCTGCCGGTGCTGCGCACCGTGGTGAGCGCACCCGAAGAGCGCGCCTTGCTTGACCAGCTCGCCGCCTGGGACGGCGACTACCTGGTGGAGCGCACGGCGCCCACGCTATTTTTCCAACTACTCCATGAAATCGCAGTGGCCGCCATGGCCGACGAGATGGGCGAAGCCGCATTCAAGAACCTGCTGCGCACGCGCGCCCTGGACAGCGCCTTGCCGCGACTGGTCGCCGATGCCAACTCGCCGTGGTGGGACAAGCGCGGCACGCCCGGCACGGAGACCCGTGCCGACACGCTCAAGGCCGCCTGGCAGGCCTCCCTGGCCCATCTGCGCGCCACGCTGGGCACCGACCCGGCCGGCTGGACATGGGGCCGCGCCCACACGCTGACGCACAACCATCCATTGAGCCAGCAAAAGCCGCTGGACAAGCTGTTCAACATCGGCCCGCTGGCTGCACCCGGTGGGCGCGAAACACCGAACAACCTGCTCAGCAGCATCGGCCCGGCACCCTGGGCCGTGACGACCGGTCCCTCGACCCGGCGGCTGATCGACTTCGCCGCACCCGAGCGTGCACTCGGCATCAATCCGGTAGGCCAGAGCGGCGTGCTGTTCGACGCGCACTACGCCGACCAGGCGCAGGCCTTCATCGCCGGCCACTATGTGCCCCAGCACCTGGCCGAAACCGACGTCGCGGCGCACACGCGCAGTACGCTGAAGCTCGTGCCGCGCCCCTGAAGCGGCCCTGGAGCGCGTTTACCCGGCGATGCTGGGGACGGCCGTGCCCAACGGCCTGGATGTCTGCATCCACTTTTCCAGTTCATCCGCCGGCAGCGGCCGGGAAAACAGGAAACCCTGCACCACCGGGCACGCGCGCTCGGCCAGGAAGGCGTGCTGCTGCGTCGTTTCCACGCCCTCGGCCACGACGGTCAACGAGAGGCTGTCACCAATCCGGACCACGGTGTTGATCAGGGCCTGAGCCACGGGGTTCAATGCCAGGTCGCGCACGAAGCTCTTGTCCAGCTTGAGTTCGTCGATGGGCAGGCGGTGCAGGTAGCTCAGCGATGAATAGCCGGTACCGAAGTCGTCCAGCGACAGCCGCACACCCAGCGCATGCACTTCTTCGAGGACGGCAAGCGCGGGCGAGTTGGTGTCCAGCATCACGCTCTCGGTCATCTCCAAGGTCAGGTCGGCTGGCGTGAGGCCGTGCGCGCGCAAGGTGGCGGCGATGATGGCCGGCAGTTCGGGATCGCGAAAATCATGCGGCGACACATTCACCGCCACACGCGGCACGGGCACGCCGCGGCTGCGCCAGTCGGCGAGCTGACGGCAGGCCTCGCCCAGCACCCAGCGCCCCAGCTTCCCGATCAGCCCGCATTCCTCGGCCAGCGCGATGAAGCGCAGCGGCGCCACCTCGCCAAAGCGCGGATGGGTCCAGCGCGCCAGCGCCTCGACCCCCAGCAGGCGATGGCTGGCCCGGCACTCCATCTGCGGCTGGTAGTGCAGGCGCAAGCTGCCATCGCGCAGGGCGTCGCGCAGCGCCGACTCCAGCGCCACGCGTTCCTGGGCGATGCGGTTCATCTCGTCGCTGAAAAAACGCATCCGGCCGCGCCCGTCGTTCTTGGCCTGGTACATGGCCATGTCCGCATGGCGCAGCAAAGTATCGATGTTCTGCCCGTCTTCCGGGAACATGGCGATGCCGACGCTGGCGCCCGAGTTGACCGAGATGCCGCCCAGGGCCATCGGCTCGGCCATGACGGCCAGCAGGCGCTCGGCGGTCAGGGCCGCCTGCTCGGCGCCGCAATGCGGCAGAACAGCCACGAACTCGTCGCCAGCAAGGCGGCCGATCAGGTCGTCGCCGCGCACCTCGGCCACCAGGCGTTGCGCCATCTCGCGCAGCAATTCATCGCCAGCCGCGTGGCCCTGGGTGTCGTTGACCAGCTTGAAGCGGTCCAGGTCGATGAACAGCACGGCCAGCGGCGCCCCACCGCGGTGCATGTCCACCAGCGTGCGTTCGGCC
Source organism: Burkholderiaceae bacterium (assembly GCA_035476635.1). Taxonomy (GTDB): domain Bacteria; phylum Pseudomonadota; class Gammaproteobacteria; order Burkholderiales; family Burkholderiaceae_C; genus DATILI01. The sequence goes on from DATILI010000169.1 coordinate 30,092, forward strand.
CGCCCGCGCAGCATGGCGCGGTTCGGCAAGCCGGTCAGGGTGTCGAAGAAAGCCAGTTGGTGGATGTGCGCCCGCGCCTCTTCACGCTCCAGCGCCAGGGCGCACAGGTGCAGGCTGACGTCGACCAACCGGCGGTGCAGGTCGTCGGGACCGCGCTTGTCGCGGAAATAGAAGGCGAACGTGCCCAGCACCCGCCCGTCGCTGGCCTGGATCGGGCTGGACCAGCAGGCCGCAAAACCAAGCATGGCCTTCAGCGCCGGGTATGGCGCCCACAGCGGATCGCTTGCGATGTCGGTCACCAGCACCGGCTCCTTGCGCCAGGCCGAGGTGCCGCATGAGCCGGCTTGCGGCCCGATCGGCATGCCGTCCAGGGCCTCGCAAAACTGCGGCGGCAGGTTCGGCGCGGCCAGGGTTTGCACATGGCCGTCGGCGTCCACCGCCACGATGGAGGCCACCACTTCGGGCGCGATGCGCTCCACCTCACGGCACACCAGCGCCATGATGTCGAGCATGGGCCGCTCATGGGCCATGGCGTCGAGCACCTTGTGCTGGAGCACCTCGTGCATCTTGGTCTGCGTGATGTCGGTGAACACGCCCACGACATTGGTGAACTCGCCCTTTGCATCGAACATCGGATTGGCCACCACGGAGACCCATACAGGCCGGCCGGCCTTGCTGTAGAACAGGATGTCCGCGTGCGTTCCCGCCAGCTTCAGGCGCTGCAGCACCGATTGCACGGTCTGCATATCGGTGTGCGGGCCGACCAGCGTTTCACTGATCTTGCGGCCCAGCATTTCCGCGCGTTCGTAGCCGAACATGCGGGTGAAGCCGTGGTTGACGTGGATGATGCGGGTGTCGGCACCGGCGACGATGATGGCGTTGTCACTCTCGTTGACCATCAGCCAGAGCCGATGGATTTCGTCGAACCCGGCCGGCCGCTCGCCGGGCGCCGCAGCACCGTCCGCGGCAACGGTCGAAACCCCTTCAGGCGGGGCCTGCAGCTGCGAGGATTTGCTCATGGCCACACCTCGTTTCTGAAACGAGGCCCAGTTTAGCGCTACCTGCGTTCGCGCCTCAGAGGGTGTGAAGAAATCGTAGCGAGCGCCCCGAGGTCGCATTGAGGACCGGAGCCGTACAAGCGTACGGTGAGGACCGCAGATGCGAGATCGGGGTGCGCAGTAGATTTATTTGCACCCTCTCAGCCGCCTTGCTGCTGCGACACCCCGGCCGCCTCGAAGCTGGCCATCTCGCGCAGCACGGCGCAAGCCGACTGCAGCAGGGGCCAGGCCAGCGCCGCAGCGGAGCCTTCCCCAAGGCGCAGGCCCAGGTCCAGCAAGGGATGGGCGCCCAGGTGTTCCAGCATCAGCGCATGGCCGCGCTCGCCGGATCGGTGCGCAAACACGCAGCGCTGCAGCGAAAGCGGCGCCAGCGCATGCGCGACCAGCACCGCCACCGTGGCAATGAAGCCATCGACCAGGATCACGCGGCGCTCGGCCGCGGCTTGCAGCACGGCGCCGACCATGGTGGCGATCTCGAAGCCACCGAACGCCGCGAGCGCCGCAAGCGGTGCCGTGGCATCGGCATGCCGCTGCAGCACCTGGCGCAACACAGCGGTCTTGCGCAGCACGGCCGCGTCGTCCAGCCCGGTTCCCGAGCCGGTGCACAGGCCGATGTCCACTTGCGCCAGCCGGGCGAACAGCAGCGAGGCGGCCGAGGTATTGCCAATGCCCATTTCGCCCAGCAGCAGCACGTTGCCGTTCAAGTGGCGCACCAGGTCCTGCCCGTTGGCCATGGCGTGCTCGCACTGCTCGGCGGTCATCGCGCATTGCTGCGAAGAGTCGGCCGTGCCATGCGCGATCTTGCGCACCAAAAGGCCGGTGCGCGGCGCGAAATCGTGGCGCACGCCACAGTCCACCACGGTAAGCGCCAGGCCATGCTGACGCGCCAGCACGCTGATGGCCGCGCCGCCATGCAGGAAGTTGTCCACCATCTGCCAGGTCACGTCGCTCGGATAAGCCGACACACCGCGCGCGGCCAGGCCGTGGTCGCCGGCAAACACCACGATCTGCGGCTCCACCAGCTCGGGCACTTCGCTACCCAGGATCAGGCCGATCTGCTGGGCCAGCGTTTCCAGCCGGCCGAGCGCGCCCAGCGGCTTGGTCTTCTGGTCGAGCTTGTCTTGCAGGCGCCGGGCCAGGCTGGCGTCTTCAAGGTCGGTGATGGATGGCAGGAGGAAGTTCATGGAATCAGGCTGGATGCAAAAAAGCAAGGAGCCCGATTCTGGTCCGAATATTCCTCAATCCGCGTACACCCCGGCTTTTTTGATCACCGGCCCCCACTTGAGAATCTCAGCTTCGAGGTGTGTCCTCAGGCCTGCGGGGCTGATCTTGTCGATCGGGGCGATGTCCGAACTCAGGTCGGCCAGGCGCTGCTTGACCACCGGGTCCTGCAGGGCCACGCGCAGGGCGGCGACGAGCTTTTCGATCACCGGTGCCGGCGTGCCCCTGGGCGCGTACATGCCATGCCAGACCTTGACTTCGAAGCCCTTGAGCCCCTGCTCGTCGAGCGTGGGCACGTTGGGCAGCGAGCCCAGGCGCTTGAGCGAGGTCACGCCAAAGACCTTCACGCGGCCCTCCTTGATCATGGGCACGGTCTGCGTGGTCTGGTCGCACAGCAAGTCCACCTGGCCGCCCAGCAGGTCGTTCATGGCCGGGCCGGTGCCCTTGTAGGGGATGGTGTTGAGTTCCACTCCGATCTGGCTCATGAACAGCAGGCCGCACAGGTGCGACACGGCACCCAGGCCGGCGTTGGCCAGCGAGACCTTTTCCTTGTTGGCTTTGACGTACGCCAGCAGTTCGTTGAGGTTGTTGGCGGGAAAGTCCTTGCGCGCCAGGAGCGTCATCGGCACGTCCACCACCTGGCCGATGGTGTCGAAATCCTTCAGCGGATCGAAAGGCAGTTTCTTGTACAGCGCGGGCGCCGTGGCCATGCCCATGTGGTGCAGGAACAGCGTGTAGCCGTTCGGTGCGGCGCGAGCCACCTTGGCGGCGGCAATCGTGCCGCCGGCACCGACGGTGTTTTCCACCACCACGCTCTGGCCAAGCGCCTTGCCCATCGGAACGGACAGCATGCGGGCCACCACGTCAGTGGGCCCGCCGGCAGCAAACGGAATCACCAGGGTGACGGGCTTGTCGGGAAATGCCTGGGCGGCCGCCGGCAGGCTTGCCACTGTGCAGAGTGCGGCCAAAGTGGCCAATGCGGCCAGCGCCACGGATTTGAGTCGTGAGTTCATGTTGTCTTCCTTGCAATGAACGGGGTTGTCAAGCCCTCCGCCTGGCGGGGGGCACCTTTTCTTTACTGGGCTGTTGCGCGTGCCAGCAGTCGCTCGGCCAGGCGCACGACCGGCGCATCGACCATGCGGCCGTCCAGGCTGAATACACCGCCGCCCGCATCGGCAAATCCGGCTTGCACGCGCCGCGCCCAGTCCAGCTCGGCCGCACTCGGCGTGAGCTCGGCATGCACCGCTGCCACTTGCGCCGGGTGGATGCACAGCTTGGCGCCGAAGCCGCCACGGCGGCTGCGCGCCACATCGGTCTTGAGTTGCGCCAGGTCCTGCGTGGCCGCCGTCACGCCGTCCACCGGTGCGGCCAGATTGGCGCGGCGCGAAGCCAGGACCAGGGCCAATCGCACCGGCACCAGCTCGGCCTCGTCGGGGCCACAGGCCAGCCCGAGGTCGGCCTGAAAATCGAGATTGCCGAACATCAGCCGCGGCACTTGCGCGCAGGCCGCCAGCGCATCCACCGCCGCCAGGCCCGCCCCGGACTCCACCAAGGGGAACACGGCGCACGCCGGCCCCAGGAGCGCCGCCACGTGCCGCAGCATGTCGGCGGACTCGGCCTTGGGAACCACCACGCCGGCCAGCCCCTGCAAGACGAGCGACTGCAGCAGCAACAGATCCGCGTCATGCCAGGCGGTGCCGGCAGCATTGATGCGCACCAGCACGCGGCCACGATCGTGTGCGGGCAAGCTGGGCAGCCCGTCGGCCAGTTGGGCGCGTGCGGCGCCTTTGTCGGCTGGCGCCACGGCGTCTTCGAGATCGATGATCACCGCGTCCGCGCCCGAGGCCAGCGCCTTGGCATAGCGCTCGGGCCGGTTGGCCGGAACGAACAGGAACGAGCGGGCCGCGGCCAGCGCGACCTTGGTTGGGGTTGTCATGACGCTCATCAGCGGGTACTCAAACGGCATGCGCTGCGCGCAGCGCGGCAATGGCCTCATCGCCCTGGCCCAGCTCGCGCAGGATCGCTTCGGTGTGCTCGCCGACTGCGGGAACGGCGTCCATGCGGTAGTCAAAACTGTTGTTGCGCCCTGGCGGCAACAGCGCCGGAATAGCGCCGGCGGGCGAACCCACGGGCGTCCAGCGCGCACGTGCCTGGAGCTGCGGATGCGCCCACACCTGGGCCATGCTGTTCATGCGCGCGTTGGCGATTTGCGCCTCGTCCAGACGGTCCACCACCTGGGCGGTAGTCAAGGCGCCGAAGGTGGTGAGGATGATGGCCTTGAGCGCTTCGCGGTTCGCGTTGCGCTGCGCATTGCTGTCAAAGCGCGGGTCGGCGGCCAGCGCGGGCGCCTTCAGCACCACCTCGCAGAACACGCGCCATTCGCGCTCGTTTTGCAGGCCCAGCATCACCGTGCCGCCATCACCCGCCTGGAATGGGCCGTAGGGGTAGATGCTGGCGTGCGAGGCGGCGGTGCGTGGCGGCGGCGGTGCGCCCTCGAACGCGTAGTACAGCGGGTAGCCCATCCACTCGGCCAGCGATTCGAGCATGGACACATCGATGTGGCTGCCCCTGCCTGTCTTTTGCCGCTGCAGCAGCGCCGCCATCACGCCGGTGTAGGCATACATGCCGGCTGCTATGTCGGCCATGGAATTGCCGGCCTTCGAAGGCTCGTCGGGAGTGCCGGTGATCGACAACAGGCCGGCCTCGCTCTGGATCAGCAGGTCGTAGGCTTTCTTGTCGCGGTAGGGGCCATCTTCGCCGTAGCCCGAAATGTCGCAGACGATCAGCCCCGGGTGATCTTTTTGCAAAGTGTCGTAGTCCAGCCCCATGCGCGCCGTGGCGCCGGGCGCCAGGTTCTGCACCAGCACGTCGGCCCGGGCAATGATGCCCTGGAGCACGGCCAGCGCGGCGGGCTGCTTCAGGTCCAGGGTCAGGCTTTCCTTGGAACGGTTGGTCCAGACGAAATGCGAGGCCTGGCCGCGCACGCGCTGGTCGTAGGCACGCGCGAAGTCGCCGGCACCGGGCCGCTCCACCTTGATCACGCGCGCGCCCAGGTCGGCCAGCTGGCGTGTACAGAACGGCGCGGCAATCGCGTGCTCAAGCGAGACCACGGTGATTCCATCAAGTGGTCGTGTCATAGCGAATCTCCCAGTTCAGCCGTGGCTTGCATCGTGAGCCAGCCTTCGTGGTCTTGCGCCCAGAGACGCACGGAGCGGCCGTCGGCGGACGGCTGGCCATTCAGGCGGAACGGATGCAGGTCGAAGGTCGGCCGCACAGCCTTGAAGTTGAAGCTCTTGATGAACGCGCCCGGGGCATGGCGGCGCGCCAGGTCCACCAGCAGGGTGGCAATCAGCGGCCCGTGCACGATCAGGCCGGGATAGCCTTCGACGCCGGTGACGTAGCGGCGGTCGTAGTGAATGCGGTGGCCGTTGAAGGTGAGCGCCGAATAGCGAAACAGCAGCACATCGTCCGGCACGACTTCGCGCTGCCAGGCAGCGCCCTGCTCGGCCGCGGTGGGTGGCGGCACCGGGTCGCCGGGCTGGGCGGCGGCACGGTAGACGATGTCGTGCTCTTCAGACAAGGCCGGGCCTTGCGCGTTGTGCACCGCGTGCTTGACCAGCACAAACAGCAGGTCGCCAGTGCGCCCGGCCTTGTGCGTGACGGATTCAATGCGCGAAAGGCGCTGGACGGCATCGCCCACCAGCAGCGGGTTTTCAGGCACCCATTGCAGGCGCCCGCCGGCCCACATGCGACGCGGCAGCGGCACCGGCGGCAGAAAGCCGCCGCGCCGGGGGTGGCCGTCCACGCCGATCTCCGACTGGCGATGGTGCGGCAGAAAATAGAGCCAATGCCAAAGTGCGGGCAGCGGCGTACCGGGCACGGGCAGCGCGTCGTCGCGGTCCAGCGTGGCCGAGAGCGCGCGCACCGGCGCGGCGGTCAGGTCGTCGAGCAATGTCTCCTCGCGACCTCGCCAGGATTGCAGGTGCGCCAGCGCGGCGGGGTCAATTGTGGTTGCGGTGGTGTTCATGGCTTCAGTCCACTGTGGCGCCGGAAGACTTGACGATGCGCGCCCATTTCACGAGGTCTTCGTTGAGCGCGGTGGCAACCTGCTCGGGCGTGAAAGGTGCCGAGATCTCCACACCCTGCTGCTCCAGCTTGTCGCGCAGGTCCTTGGCGGCCAGCGCTTTCGCCATTCCATCTTGCAACCGGGAGAGCACGTCTTGCGGCACGCCGGCGGGTGCGAACAGGCCGATCCAGAGCGTACCGTTGTAGCCGGGCACCGACTCCGCGATGGTGGGCACGGCCGGCAGCACCGGCGAACGGTTGGCACCACTGACCGCCAGAGCGCGCAGCTTGCCGGCCTTGATGTGCGCGAGCGACGAGGGCAGGCTTGCAAACACGATGGGCAGCTGGCCGCCCAGCACGTCGTTGAGTGCCGGGGCCACGCCCTTGTAGGGCACATGCTGCAGGTCGATGCCAGCCATGTTGTTCAGCATTTCGCCCAGCAGGTGGTTGAGCGTGCCATTGCCAGCCGATGCGTACTGGTATTGCTTGGGATGTGCCTTGGCCAGCGTCAGCAGTTCCTTCAGGTTGTTGGCGGCAAACGAAGGATGGACCAGCAACACGTTAGGCACGGCGCCGATCAGGCTGACCGGCCTGAAGTCCTTTACCGGATCGAAGCCAGGGCTTTTGTACAGCGCGGGGTTGATGGCCTGGCTGCTGCTGATCGTCATGAGCAGCGTATAGCCGTCCTTGGGCGCCTTGGCCGCGGCCTGCGTGCCGATGTTGCCGCCCGCACCCGGCCGGTTTTCCACCACCACGCTGGCGTTGCCAAGAGTCTCGCCGAGCTTCTGGCTCACGAGACGGCCGACGATGTCATTGGTACCCCCGGCCGCCTGCGGCACGATCATGACAATGGGGCGGCTGGGGTACGCGGCCTGCGCCTGGACCGCCTGGCTGGCACCCAAGGCCAGCAACGCCAACGAACAGACCACGGCCATGCGGCGCGCTGACTGGGGAAAACGGGAACTGAACATGCGCTTTGTCTCCTGTGCTCAGCGCGCATCGTCTGCGTTTCCAGGATCCAACGCAATCACGGAATTCAATACCAAGCCTTCGGAATTTCCGAACCCTTGCGTTCAACGCGCTACCATCCGACCATGCATTTCGACCTGACCGACCTGCGACTTTTCGTGCTGAGCGCCGAGGAGCGCAACCTCACGCGCGCGGCGGCGCGGCAGCATTTGTCACTGGCAGCCGCAAGCGCGCGCATCAAGGCGCTGGAGACCCAGGCCGGCATGGCCTTGCTGCATCGCGAGGCACGTGGCGTCCGCCTTACGCCACCGGGTGAAGCCTTCCTGCACCACGCGCGCGGCGTCTTGCGCCAGGCCGACCAGTTGCGCGTGGACTTGCAGGAATACGGCGGCGGCCTGCGCGGCCATCTGCGGGTGTTTGCCAACACCACGGCGGTCACCGACTTCCTGCCCGAAATCCTGCCGGGCTTTCTTTCGGCCAACCGCAAGGTGAATATCGACCTTCAGGAAAAACCGAATGCTGAAATCGCCCGCGGCGTGCTGGATAGCCGGGCGGACATCGGCATCGTGGCAGGCAAGGTCGATACGCTGGGCCTGCAGGCCATCCACTTCAGCACCGACCGGCTGGTGCTGGTGACTGCGCGCGGCCACCGCTTTGCCCGGCGCAAGCGCATCGCCTTTGCCGAAACACTGGACGAAGACGCGGTGGGCATGCACCACGGCAGCACCTTGCAAACCTTTTTGGCCCAGGTCACGGACGCGCTGGGCAAGCCGCTGAAGCTGCGCATCCAGCTCGCAAGCTTTGACGCCATGTGCCGCATGATCGGCGCCGGCGTGGGTGTCGGCATCGTTCCCGAATCCGCCGCGCGGCGCAACCGCGAAAGCATGCAACTGGCGCTGGTAGAGCTGACCGACCCCTGGAGCGTGCGCGAACGCTACATCCTGGTGCGCGACCAAAGCGCCCTGCCCAGCTATGCGCAGGCGCTGATCGAAACCTTGATCGACCATTACCGCCAGGGTCATTGAACACGCGCGCGCCCAGGGCGACAAAAACAAGCCTGGTACGTGTCCTGCTATCTTCCCTGCGATGCACCTGCCCAATCCAGCACCGACCTTGCAGTCCTGTCCGCTCACCGCCGAAGCCTTCGCGCCCTTCGGCTCCGTGGTCGAAGGCTTTGCCCCGCCGGGTACGCCAGGGGCTGCGCCGCCACCGGGTGCTCGCGCCATCAATGACGGCACCACCTGGCGGCTGGACCTGACGCACGACCTGGATTTGCAACGCGAAGGCGGCACGCCGGGCCTGGCCATCTACAGTGCCGCGGCGCGCCAGTTTCCGTTCATGCTGGAGGTCCTGGAACGCCACGAACTGGGCAGCCAGGGCTTTCTGCCGCTGACGGGGGCGCGCTTCGTCGTGGTGGTTGCCGCTGCGGGTACCGCCCCTGGCATCGAGGATCTGAAGGCCTTTCACACCACCGGGCAGCAAGGCGTGGTGTTACACCCGGGAACCTGGCACCACGCGCTGCTGGCGGTGGAGGCCGGCAGCTTTGCCGTCATCGAGCGCCACCTCGCACCCAACGGCCACGCCACGGATCACGCCACGGATCACACGATGGCGCGCCCGGTGGATTGCGGGCTGGCCACGCTGAGCGCCCCCGTACGGTTGGAGGCGCCGTTCAGGTTGCGGTAGTCAATGTTTCAGGCGGCCAGCACGGGCGCGGTGTGCGCCGCGGCGGCCGTATGGATGCAGCGCGCGCGGTGATTCGGCGCGAGTTCAATCACCGCCGGCTGGGCGGCATGGCAGGCGTCGGTGGCAAGCGTACAGCGCTCGGCAAAGGCGCAGCCAGGCGGCAGTGCCGACAAATCGGGTGGCGCGCCGCCTATCGTTTCCAGGCGGCTGCCGCGAGCCATCGCACCGTGCGCGCGGCTCTTGAGCAGCGCAATGGTGTACGGATGGCGCGGCGAGCGGATCAACTCACGGGCCGTGCCCTCCTCCACGATGCGCCCGGCATACATCACCGCAATGCGGTCGGCCACCTCGACGGCGGCGCCGATATCGTGCGTGACGAACAGCACCGACAGACCCAGGTCGCGCTGCAGCTCGCGCAGCAGCAAAAGGATCTGGATCTGCACCGTGGCGTCCAGCGCGGTGGTCGGCTCGTCAGCCAGCAACAGCTGCGGGCGGCAGGCCAGGGCCAGCGCGATCATCGCGCGCTGGCGCATGCCACCCGACATCTCGTGCGGGTAGGCCTGCAGGCGGCGCTCGGGGCTCGGAATGCGCACGCGCTCGAACAGCGCCAGGGCGCGCTGGTGCGCCTGGGCCTGGGTGACCGATTCGTGCCGGCGGATCGTCTCGACAATCTGCGCGCCAACCGAATAGACCGGGTCCAGCGCCAGCAGCGGCTCCTGGAAAATCATCGAGGCCACCTTGCCGCGGTAATCCGTGAGCTCGGACTGCGACAGCGCCAGCACGTCGCGGCCGGCGACGCGGACCTGGCCACCGATGCGCGTGCGGCGTTCCGGGTGCAGGCGCAGCAGCGTGCGCATGGTCACGCTCTTGCCTGAGCCCGATTCGCCGATCAACGCGACCACTTCGCCGCGTTGCACGTCGAGGCTCACGCCGCTGACCGCCTGCACGGGTTTGCGGCCGCCTGAGAAGGTGACGCTGAGGTCGCGCAGGCTGACCATGGGGTCGGGGGTTGGGGTTGCGGTGGGTATGTTGGACATGGGTCAGCCTGGATGTGGATCACTTTCAAGCCGCATGCGCCATCGGATGGCCGCTGCCGGGCTCGTGCACCAGACAGCTGACGGCGTGCATCGCATTGGTGAGTGCCGGCGCGGGCACACGTTGACTGCACACCGGCGCGGCCAGCGCGCAGCGCGGATGAAAGCGGCAGCCCGCAGGCGGGTTGATCGGATTCGGCGGATCGCCGGCCAGTGCGGCTTCCTCGGTGCGGTGGTCCGGGTCCATGGAAGGCATCGACGACAGCAGCGCGCGCGTGTAGGGATGCGCCGGCGTTTCGTAGAGGACATCCGATGGCCCGATCTCTGCCACCTGGCCGAGGTACATCACCATCACGCGGTCGCTCATGTAGCGCACCACGTTCAAGTCGTGGCTGATGAAGATATAGGTCAGCCCGAACTCGACTTTCAGGTCCAGCAGCAGGTTGATCACCTGCGCCTCGACCGACTTGTCAAGCGCCGATACCGCTTCATCGAGGATGACTACGCGCGGCTGCAAGGCCAGCGCACGCGCGATGTTCACACGCTGGCGTTGGCCGCCCGACAACTCGTGCGGATAGCGCTCGGCAAAGCGCCGGGGCTCCAGGCCGACCCGGGCAAGCAGATCGCGCGCCCGGTGCACGGCCTCGCTGTGCGCGACGCCATGCACCTGCGGACCGAAGGCAACCGAGTCCTCGATCGTCAGGCGCGGGTTCAGCGACGCGTAGCTGTCCTGGAACACCATCTGCACCTGGCGGCGGAATTCCTTCAGCGGCAGATCACGGCTGCCGACCGCGCGGCCGTCGAACACCACCTCGCCGGCGGTCGGCGCCATCAATTGCATCAA
>DATILI010000170.1:0-45520 GCA_035476635.1 Burkholderiaceae bacterium
TACCGCGGATGGTTCGTGGACTTGACCAACACGCGCGAGCGCATCGGCGTTGACGGCCTTTCGCTGACCGGCTTCGTTGCCATCAGTTCCATCATTCCCGATGGAACCTGTACCGGCGATGGAACGGGAGTGACTTATTGCTTCAGCGCCTTGTATGGGACGTTTGCCTGCGAGGCCAAGCGCTCGACGGGCGGCCTGATCGGCAAACTCAACCCCATTCAGATTGATCTCGAAGGAGACGCGTACACCAAACAAAGCTCCACGGGAAAACGCTACTTCAGAGTCAACCTTCGTCCGACGGCACCGACCGGAAACATCTCCGAGAATACGCAGAAGCTGCATGGCGTGAGACCACCGGAGGATCTGATTCCGTCCGACCGCATCGGGTGGCGCGAAATCCGTAACTTCAAGGAAAACTGAAAATGATGCTTGACCGCCACCGGGGCCTGGGCTTCACGCTGATCGAGGTGATGATCGTGGTTGCCGTGGTTGCCATTTTGAGCGCGGTGGCCTACCCCTCCTACGTCTCGCACATTGCCAAGGGCAAACGCGCCGAGTGTCGCGGTGGGCTGATGCAATCCCTGCAGCAACAAGAGCGGCATTTCACGCAGTACAACGCCTATGCCACCTTCACTGAGGCTTCGACCACAGCCAGGACGAAGGCATTCTCGGGCGAGACCCTGGCGACCAGCGCTTGCAGATTGCAAGCCGTTGCCTGCACGGCACCGAGCAACACCGACACGGCCCGATGTATCGAGCTGCGCGCTGCGCCAGTAAGGGCCGATTCGGGCATCACCTACCTCTACGTGGATAGTGAGGGAAACAAGGGCTGCGACGTCGGCGGAAGCCGTACGAGCACCAACAAGACGTGCTGGCCATGAAGCGACCGGGCTTGTTTGCGCGACCCCTGCTGGCTTGCCAGCGCGGCTTCACCCTGATCGAGCTGCTGGTGGTAGTAGCGATCGTGGCAATACTGGGAGCGCTCGCCATCCCGGGCTTGCAGACGATCGCCAGGAACCAGGCCTTGAGCAATGCCGCCTCCGACCTCATGGCAGCAACGCTGCAGGCGCGCTCCGTTGCCTTGACAAATAACCGTCGTACGCTCCTGCAGCCGCTGGCTGACAACGACTGGCGCACCGGGTGGCGCATCTATATCGACATGAACACCAACGGCGCCTACGATGCGGGAACCGACACCTTGATCGCCAGCAGGGAACCACTGGACGGCGACATCAACATCGGGGCGCTGACAGGCTCGGGCGACAATAAGAGCATCACGGTTGTCGGCTTTGATGGCAGCGGCTTTCTCCTTACCATTGGTACCAGCCTCAACGGGACCGTCTTGCTTCAGTCCACCCTGACGGGGCGCCAAAAATACATTGTCGTTTCCAGAGTAGGGCGGGCAAGAATATGCGATCCCAAAACCGCACCGGGCTGCCAGCCTACCTGATCATTGCGGTGTACGCGCCGCCAATTCCGATCCATGTCCACTTCTCTCGCGCATGAACAGGCGCAACTTGCGCTACGGATTTCCCCGCCTAACCCCCGCGTAGGTTGCATCCTCGTCTCGCCTTCGGGTGAGCTTCTAGGTACAGGCCACACCCAGCGCACCGGCGGCCCGCACGCCGAAATCATGGCCATGCGCGATGCCGAATCGAAAGGCCACTCGGTACGTGGCGCGACCGCCTACGTCACCCTTGAACCCTGCTCCCACCACGGCCGCACCGGCCCGTGCTGCGATGCCTTGATAGCGGCGGGCATCAAACGGGTGGTCGCCTCCATCGCCGACCCGAATCCGCTGGTTGGTGGCCAGGGCTTTGCGCGGCTGCGTGCAGCGGGGGTTGAAGTCGAAGTCGGACCGGGCGCGGAGGAATCGCGCGAACTCAACATCGGCTTTTTCAGCCGCATGATCCGCAAGACGCCGTGGGTGCGACTGAAAGTCGCGGCTTCGCTGGACGGCAAGACGGCGCTGGACAACGGCGCCAGCCAGTGGATCACCTCTGAGGCGGCGCGCGCTGACGGGCACGCCTGGCGCGCGCGCGCCTGCGCCGTGCTCACCGGCATCGGCACCGTACTGGAAGACAATCCGCGGCTTGATGTGCGTCTGGTCGAGACGCCGCGCCAGCCACACCTGGTGGTGGTGGACAGCCGGCTGGAGACGCCGCTTGACGCGAACTTGTTCATCGCGGGCCGCGCGCTCTTCATTTATGCGGCCGTGCCCGACGACGCGAAAAAGGCGGCGCTCGAAGCCCGCGGAGCCACCGTCGTCTACCTGCCCGGCCCGGGGGGCAAGGTGGACCTGGCTGCCATGTTGCGCGACCTGGCGCAGCGCGAAGTCAACGAACTGCATGTGGAAGCCGGCCACAAGCTCAACGGCTCACTGTTTCGCGAAGGCCTGGTCGACGAGTTCGTCTCCTATCTTGCGCCCAAGCTCATTGGCCAGGGCCGCGAGATGGCGCGGTTCGGGCCTTCGGCCGATCTCGCCGAGGCGGTGCCCCTCGAATTCAAATCGACCGAGATGCTGGGCCCCGACCTGCGCATCGTCAGCCGGATTCCCGGCCGCGACAGGTTTTAGCGAAGGTTTAAAGGCCTCCCGCAGACCACCGGCCGCAATCCCTGCGAAAATAGCGGGATGTTCACCGGAATCATCACCGGCGTGGGGCGCATCGCCGCAGTCCACGACCTGGGAAGCTCTTTACACCACGGCAAGCGCCTCACCATCGAGGCCCCAGCCAATTACCTGGACGACGTGGGCCTGGGGGACAGCATTGCGCTGAATGGCGCCTGCATGACGGTGACGACGCTGGAACCCGCCAGCCGCCGCTTCACCATCGACATTTCCGCCGAGTCGCTGGACAAGACCACCGGACTGGCCACGCCTGGCCCGATCAACCTGGAAAAGGCTCTGCGCGCGCATGACCGGCTGGGTGGCCACATCGTGGCCGGCCATGTAGACGGCATCGGCAGCATCAGCCACTTTGCCCAGGTTGGCGAGAGCTGGGAACTGCGCGTGCTCGCGCCGCGCGTGCTGGCCAAGTACCTGGCCTACAAGGGCTCGATCACGATCAATGGCGTGAGCCTGACCGTGAACCGGGTGGCCGACCTGCCGGGCGGCTGCGAAGCCAGCATCAACCTCATCCCCCACACCGTGGAAAACACCGCTCTCGGCACACTCAAGGCCGGGTCGCAGGTCAACCTCGAAATCGATTTGATTGCCCGCTACGTGGAACGCATGCTCGGCACCGACCCGCAAGCGATTGCCCAGTAAGCGCGCAACCCAAGGAAACCCCATGACAACACTCCCTCCCGTGGCCATCTCGCCGGTCGAAGACATCGTGGCCGAGATGAAGGCCGGCCGCATCGTGATCCTGGTTGACGAGGAAGACCGCGAAAACGAAGGCGACCTGGTACTGGCGGCCGACCATGTGAGCGCCGACGCGATCAACTTCATGGCCCGCTTTGGGCGCGGCCTGATCTGCCTCACGCTCACGCGCGAGCGTTGCGAAAGCCTGCAACTGCCGCCCATGGCGGTTCGCAACGGCACCAAGCATTCCACCGCTTTCACCGTATCGATCGAAGCAGCCGAGGGCGTGACCACCGGCATCTCGGCCGCCGACCGCGCGCGCACCGTGCAAGCCGCCGTGGCCAGGAATGCGAAGGCCGACGACCTCGTCCAGCCCGGCCACATCTTCCCGCTGCAGGCGGTCGATGGCGGCGTGCTGATGCGCGCCGGCCACACCGAAGCCGGCTGCGACCTCGCCGCGATGGCCGGCTGCACACCTGCCGCGGTGATCTGCGAGATCATGAAAGACGACGGCACCATGGCGCGCCTGCCCGACTTGCAGGTGTTCGCGGCCCAGCACGGCCTGAAGATCGGCACGATCGCCGATCTCATCGAATACCGCAGCCGCAACGAATCGCTGATCGAGAAATTGGGTCAGCGCGCCATCCAGACCGCCTTCGGTGAATTCACCGTTCACGCCTTCAAGGACAAGCCGAGCCAGGGCCTGCACCTGGCCTTGGTCAAGGGCCAATGGGGCGAGAGCGATGTGGTGCCGACCCGCGTGCACGAGCCGCTTTCGGTGCTCGACGCGCTGGAAATCAATCGCCCGATGCACTCCTGGAGCCTGGATGCGAGCCTGAAGCACATCGCCGATGAAGGCCGCGGCGTGGTCGTGCTGCTCAACTGCGGTGAAAGCGCGGCGCAGCTGCTCGCCCAATTCGAGGGCACCGCACGCGCCTCCCACGGACCCGAGCGCGGCAAGCTGGATCTGCGCACTTATGGCGTCGGCGCGCAGATCCTGCGCGAGTGCGGTGTGCACCGCATGCAGTTGCTGGGCAACCCGCGCCGCTTGCCCAGCATGACGGGCTACGGGCTGGAAATCACCGGCTACCTCACGAAGTAACGAATACAAAGCAAGGATCTGACATGTTTGGCGCAGAAAAAGGAACGGCTGACCAACTGGACGGCACGAAGCTGTACATCGGCATCGTGCAAGCCCGTTTCAACGAAAGTATCACCAACGAACTGGCCCGCGCCTGCAAGGCCGAGCTCGCCACACTAGGCGTGCCGGAAAAGCACGTCGACCATGTGCTGGTGCCGGGCGCACTGGAAGTACCGCTGGCCCTGCAAGCCATGGCCGAGAAAGACAAATACGATGCGCTCATCGCCTTGGGCTGCATCATCCGGGGCGAGACCTACCACTTCGAGCTGGTCGCCAACGAGTCGGGTGCCGGCGTCAGCCGGGTCGCGCTGGATTACCAGTTGCCGATTGCCAATGCCATCCTGACCACCGAGAACCTCGAACAAGCCGTCGCACGCCAGACCGACAAAGGCCGCGATGCCGCGACGGTGGCGGTGGAAATGGCCAACCTGCTGGACACCCTGTCATGACTGACGACAACAAGACCACCGACGGTGCTGCCGCCAAGCGCCCGCGCCAGTCCCGTACCGGCTTGACCAGCACCGGCGCGCGCAAGGCCGCCGCAAAATCCAACCGCAGCCGCGCGCGTGAATTTGCCCTGCAGGCGCTGTACCAGCATCTGGTGGGGCGCAACGAGGCCGAAGCCATCGACGCGTTCACACGCGACCTGGCGGGCTTTCACAAGGCCGACTCCGCACACTACGACGCGCTGCTGCACGGCTGCATCGAACAGGCGGCGGCACTGGACGCCTTGATCCTGCCGCTGCTGGACCGCAAGCTGGACGAGATCTCGCCGATCGAGCATGCCGTGATGTGGATCGGCGCCTACGAAATGCAGCATTGCATGGACGTGCCCTGGCGCGTTGTGCTCAACGAATGCATCGAGCTGGCCAAGGAGTTTGGCGGCACCGACGGCCATAAATACGTGAATGGCGTGCTCAATGGCCTGGCGCCCCAGCTGCGCGCGGCCGAGGTCGAGGCCGACAAAGCCACCGGCAAAGCGCGTCCATGAGGATTTCCACGCGCGCCCAACGCATCGAGCCCTTCTATGTGATGGAAGTGGCCAAGGCTGCTTCGGCGCTGGCGCGCGAGGTGGCGCACACCGATCGGCCAATGATTTTCCTGAACATCGGCGAGCCTGATTTCACCGCACCGCCACTGGTACAGGAAGCGGCCGCGAAGGCCATTCGCGACGGCGCCACGCAATACACCCAGGCCACGGGCCTGGAGCCGCTGCGCGAGCGCATCAGCAACTGGTACGCCGAGCGCTTCGGCGTGAACGTGCCGGCCCGGCGCATCGTGGTCACGGCCGGCGCATCGGCCGCCTTGCAACTGGCCTGCCTGGCATTGATCGAGTCTGGCGACGAAATCCTGATGCCCGACCCGAGCTACCCCTGCAACCGGCACTTTGTGAGCGCGGCCGAAGGCCGGGCCGTGCTCGTGCCGACGACCGCCGCAGAGCGCTTCCAGCTGAGTGCCGACAAGGTACAGGCGGCCTGGGGCGAGCACACGCGCGGCGTGCTGCTGGCATCGCCTTCCAATCCCACGGGCACCTCGATCCACCACGATGAACTGGGCCGCATCCATGATGTCGTGCGCGCGCGCGACGGCGTCACCCTGATCGACGAGATCTACCTCGGCCTGAGCCACGACGAGCGTTTTGGCCGCACCGCGCTGGCCATTGATGAAAGCATCATCAGCGTCAACAGTTTTTCCAAGTACTTCAACATGACCGGCTGGCGCCTGGGCTGGCTGGTGGTGCCCGAGGTACTGGTGCCGGTGATCGAGCGGCTGGCGCAGAACCTGTTCATCTGCCCGAGCACGGTGGCGCAGCACGCCGCCCTCGCCTGCTTCGAAGCAGAGAGCATCGCCGAGTACGAACGCCGCCGCGCGCAATTCAAGGCGCGCCGAGACTATTTCATCCCGGCGCTGGAGGCCCTCGGCCTGTCCGTGCCGGTGCAGCCCGACGGCGCCTTCTACGCCTGGGCGGATTGCTCGGCCGTGTGCAAAAAGCTCGGCATCGAAGGCAGCTGGGACTTCGCCTTCGAGGTCATGAAGCGCGCCCATGTGGCCGTGACCCCGGGCCGCGACTTCGGCACCGCGCAAACGCGCGACTTCATCCGCTTCTCGACCGCAAATTCCATGGCGCAGCTGCAGGAATCGGTGGCACGGCTGCGAGAGGCCTTGAGGTAACAGGCCCATGGCCTACGCGTTTCCCGTCCGCGTCTACTGGGAAGACACCGATGCGGGCGGCATCGTCTTCTACGCCAACTACCTCAAGTTCTTCGAGCGTGCACGCACCGAGTGGCTGCGCTCGCTCGGCGTCGAGCAGCGGCAACTCAAGGAGGCCAGCGGCGGCATGTTCGTGGTGCGCGAAACGCAGGTCAAGTACCACCGCCCTGCCCGGCTGGACGACCAGCTGCTTGTAACCGCAGCTTTACAAGAAATCGGTGGCGCGTCGATGACAATCACGCAACAGGCGCTACTAAAATCAGAGCAAGACGCCGGTCCCGGCCTCTTGCTCTGCGAAGGCAGCATCCGCATCGGATGGGTAGATTCCGCTACCCTGCGGCCGGCGAGAATCCCGTCAACAATTTTGGAAAGACTGAATAACCGATGAACCAGAACCTCTCGATTCTGCAATTGGTGCTGCAGGCCAGCTGGGTTGTGCAACTCGTCATGTTGCTGCTCGCAGGTGTCTCGGTGGCCAGTTGGGCTGCCATCTTCGGCAAGCTGTTCTCCCTGGGTCGCGTGAAGTCTCTGAACGAAGAATTCGAGCGTGAGTTCTGGTCTGGCACCAATCTCACGGAGCTGTTCGCCGCAGCCGCGCAAAACGCGCGCAACGCCGGCCCGATGGAACGGATATTTGCCAGCGGCATGCGCGAATTCCAGAAGCTGCGCGAGCGGCGCATCGCCGATGCCGCCACCTTGATGGACGGCGCGCGCCGCGCCATGCGCGCCAGCTACCAGCGTGAACTCGACACCGTGGAGTCGCATCTTTCCTTCCTCGCCTCGGTCGGATCCGTGTCGCCCTATGTCGGCTTGTTCGGCACGGTCTGGGGCATCATGCACGCCTTCACAGGCCTGGCCAGCCTGCAGCAAGTCACGCTCGCCACCGTTGCGCCAGGTATTGCCGAGGCGCTGGTGGCCACTGCCATCGGCCTGTTCGCCGCCATTCCCGCGGTGGTGGCCTACAACCGGTTCGCGCGCGACATCGACCGCATCGCCATCAAGCTGGAGACCTTCATCGAGGAGTTCTCCAACATCCTGCAACGCAATGTCGGTGCGCAGCAGCCGCCCGCAGCACGCTGAAGAAGGGATTGCACCATGCCAGCGCTAGTCACCCGAGGCCGCGGCCGCCGCACCATCAACGAGATCAACATGGTGCCCTTCATCGACGTGATGCTGGTGCTGCTCATCATCTTCATGGTCACGGCGCCGTTGATCACGCCGAGCATGATCGACCTGCCCAGCATCGGCAAGGCCGCCAAGCAACCCGATGAAGTCATTCAGATCGTGATCGGCAAGGACGAATCGCTGGAGTTGAAGATCAAGGACAAATCCTCGCGCGCCGCGCTGCGCGACATTGCGAGCCGCGTCAAACAGGCGCAATCGCCGCAGGGCAACAGCGCCGTCGTGATCAGCGCCGACCGCAGCGTGAAGTACGAAACCGTGGTCAAGGTGATGGACAGCTTGCAGCGCGCGGGCGTGCAGCGCGTGGGGCTGTCGGTGCAACTGGCCAACTAGGCGCAAGCCCATGCACGCTGCAACCGACCGCCTGGAATTCGCGCCGCCGCAGCAGCCGGGCTTCGTGCGCTCGCTGGCACTGGCCATCGTCGCCCATCTGCTGCTCCTGGCCGCGCTGACCTGGGGCGTGCATTGGAAGCGCGAATCGGAGAATATCGCGGTGGAAGCCGAGCTGTGGTCGGCAGTGCCGCAGCAGGCCGCGCCCAAATTGGTGGAAGCGCCGCCGGCTCCCCCGCCTGCGCCGCCGGAAAAGGTCGAAGTCAAGCCGCCGCCTCCGCCCGTGGTCAAGGACGCCGACATCGCGCTGGAGCGCGAGAAGAAACGACGTGAACTTGAGAAGCAGCGCGAGCTGGAAAAAGAGAAACAGCGGGCGCTGGAAGAAAAGCTCGAGCAGAAAAAGAAGGCGGACGCCGAAAAGAAGAAACAAGAGGCGCGCGAAAAGCAGTTGGAAAAGGACAAGCAGGAAAAGAAGGAGCTTGAAGCCAAACGCAAGACCGAAGCCGAGGCACGCCAGCAGAAGGAAGCGGATGCGAAGCGGCTGGAGGCGCAGCGGCTGGAGAACATCAAGCGTGCGCAAGGGCTGGCCGGCGCTTCGGGCAACCCCACCGCGGCGGGCGCCGCGCAGCAGTCTTCCGGGCCTTCCGCGGGCTATGCAGGCCGGATTCGCGGGCGCGTCAAACCCAACATCGTTTTCACCGAAGACATCGCGGGCAACCCGACCGCCGAGGTCGAAGTCCGCACCTCGCCGGACGGCACGATCGTCGGGCGCAAGCTGCTCAAATCCAGCGGCAGCAAATCCTGGGACGAAGCTGTGCTCAAGGCCATCGACAAGACAGAGACGCTACCGCGTGACGTCGATGGCCGCGTTCCGCCCCTGATGATCCTGGAGTTCAAACCGAAGGACTGATCGCGGCTTGTGCGCAAGCGCCAACAAAAAAAACGGCCCCGCGGGGCCGTTTTTACTGTGCGGTTATGCCGTCACCGCATCGGCGACATCTTTGTACTCGGCGATCTGGTCGAAGTTCAAGTACTTGTAGATCTTGTCGCCGTTCTGGCTGAGCACGCCCATGTCGGCCAGGTACTCGGCGCGGGTCGGGATGCGGCCCAGCTTGGAGCAGATGGCAGACAGCTCGGCGGAGCCGAGGAACACATTCGTGTTCTTGCCCAGGCGGTTCGGGAAGTTGCGGGTGCTGGTGGACATCACCGTTGCGCCCTCCTTCACTTGCGCCTGGTTGCCCATGCACAGGCTGCAGCCAGGCATTTCCATGCGCGCGCCGGCCGAGCCGAACACACCGTAGTGACCTTCTTCGGTGAGTTGCTGTGCGTCCATCTTGGTCGGCGGCGCCATCCACAGCTTGACCGGGATGTCGCGCTTGCCTTCGAGCAACTTGGACGCCGCGCGGAAGTGGCCGATGTTGGTCATGCACGAGCCGATGAAGACTTCGTCGATCTTGGCGCCGGCCACGTCGGACAGGGTCTTGGCGTCGTCCGGATCGTTCGGGCAGCAAACGATGGGCTCGGTGATGTCGGCCAGGTCGATCTCGATCACGGCCGCGTATTCGGCATCGGCATCGGGCGCCAGCAGCTGCGGGTTGGCAAGCCAGGCTTCCATGGCCTTGATGCGGCGGCTGATCGTGCGCGCGTCGGCGTAGCCCTGGGCGATCATGTTCTTCAGGAGAACGATGTTCGAGTTGATGTACTCGATGATCGGTTCCTTGTTCAGCTGCACGGTGCAACCGGCGGCGGAACGCTCGGCCGATGCGTCGCTGAGCTCGAACGCCTGCTCCACCTTCATGTCGGGCAAGCCTTCGATTTCGAGAATGCGGCCCGAGAAGATGTTCTTCTTGCCCTTTTTCTCGACCGTCAGCAGGCCGGCCTTGATGGCGTACAGCGGAATTGCGTGCACCAGGTCGCGCAAGGTCACACCGGGCTGCATCTTGCCCTTGAAGCGCACCAGCACGCTCTCGGGCATGTCCAGCGGCATCACGCCCGTGGCCGCGGCGAACGCCACCAGGCCGGAGCCAGCGGGGAAGCTGATGCCGATCGGGAAGCGCGTATGGCTGTCGCCGCCCGTGCCCACGGTGTCGGGCAGCAGCATGCGGTTGAGCCAGCTGTGGATGATGCCGTCGCCGGGCTTGAGAGAAATGCCGCCGCGATTGCTGATGAACTCAGGCAGCTCATGGTGCATCTTCACGTCCACCGGCTTCGGA
Source organism: Burkholderiaceae bacterium (assembly GCA_035476635.1). Taxonomy (GTDB): domain Bacteria; phylum Pseudomonadota; class Gammaproteobacteria; order Burkholderiales; family Burkholderiaceae_C; genus DATILI01. Next base: position 10,382 of record DATILI010000170.1, read on the forward strand.
TAGGCCGCCGTGTGGCAGAACGATTGCATCACGAGATCCGAGCTGAAGCCCAGGCAGGCCAGGTCCTTCAACTCGTCGCGCGTCATCGGGCCGGTCGTGTCTTGCGAGCCGACCGAAGTCATCCTGGGTTCGCAATAGGTGCCGGGCACCACGCCCTGGCCTTCCGGCAAACCGCAGGCGCGGCCCACCATCTTTTGCGCGAGCGTGAAGCCGCGGTTCGTGGCCTTGGGGTTTTGCGGCAGGCGGAACAAGGTGGAAGGCGGCAGGCCCAGCGCTTCGCGCGCCTTGCTCGTCAGGCCACGGCCAACGATCAGCGGAATGCGGCCGCCGGCGCGCACTTCGTCGAACAGCACATCGCTCTTGACGGTGAATTCGGCAATCACCTTGCCATCCTTCAGGGCCTTGCCGTCGTAGGGGCGCAACTCGACTTCGTCGCCCATGTTCATCTGGTTCACGTCCAGCTCGATCGGCAGCGCGCCGGCATCTTCCATCGTGTTGTAGAAGATCGGGGCAATCTTGGAGCCCAGGCAGACGCCGCCGAAGCGCTTGTTGGGCACGAACGGAATGTCTTCGCCGGTGAACCACAGCACCGAGTTGGTGGCGGACTTGCGCGAAGAACCCGTGCCGACCACGTCGCCCACATAGGCCACGAGGTTGCCGCGCGCGCGCAAGTCTTCGATGAACTTGATCGGGCCGCGCTTGCCGTCTTCTTCAGGCGTGATGCCTTCGCGCTTGTTCTTCAGCATGGCCAAGGCATGCAACGGAATGTCGGGGCGGCTCCAGGCGTCGGGCGCGGGCGACAGGTCGTCGGTGTTGGTCTCGCCGGTCACCTTCAGCACGGTGAGCTTGATGCTCTTGGGCACTTCGGGGCGCGAGGTAAACCATTCGGCGTCGGCCCAGCTTTGCAGCACGGCCTTGGCGTTGGCATTGCCCTTCTCGGCCTTTTCCTGCACGTCATGGAACTGGTCGAACATCAGCAGGGTTTTCTTCAGGCCATTGGCGGCAACGGCGCCAACGGCGGCATCGTCCAGCAGGTCGACCAGCGGGCTGATGTTGTAGCCGCCCAGCATGGTCGCCAGCAACTCGGTCGCCTTCTCACGCGTGATCAGCGCGCACTTTTCCGTGCCATGCGCCACGGCGGCGAGATACGAGGCCTTGACCTTGGCCGCGTCGTCGACACCGGCCGGCACGCGGTGGGTGATCAGCTGCACCAGTGTCGTTTCCTCGCCGGCGGGCGGGTTCTTGAGCAACTCGATCAGCTCGCCCGTCTGCTTGGCAGACAGCGGCAGCGGCGGAATGCCTAGGGCGGCGCGTTCAGCGACATGGTCACGGTAGGCTTGCAACATCATCGTTCTCCAGGGGGCTAGTTGGTAATTTGGGGATTGTCTATTTCGCAGCGGACGCCGCAGCTTCGGGAGCGGCCGCACTGGCCGCGCTGGCCGGAGTTGCCGCAGGCGCCGGCGCATCCAGCACGCTCTGCGGCGGTGCGGCCTTCATGGCCTCGCTCACGGCCATCTGCTGCGGGCTCATGCACTCGTCGGCCAGGCGCTGGCCCAGCTTCTGGTTCATCAGCATCGACTTGTTGGCCAGCTGCAGCCAGACCGCGCCGGCTTTCTGGTCTTCCAGGCGAATGGCGCCGGTGGTCGTCGGCACCGCGTTCATGCGGTACTTCAGGTTGCGGATCTGCAGGTTGAAGTAGCCCGGCGCCTTGGGATCGGCCTCGATAGCGACCGCGCTGCCCAATTCGCAGGGCAAGCGGCCCACATGCACGCGCTCTGCAATCTCAAGCTCCACGGCCGAAAGGGCGGCCTCGGCGGCCTCGATTCCGGCGGCCATCTGCTTGGCTGTGCTCCTGATTTCCGTTCGGCTTGCGGATGGCTTGCTCGCGGATGGCTTGCTGGCAGGCTTGCTCGCCGCACTGGCCGCGGGCTTTGCGGCGGCCTTGCTACTTTCCTTGGGCGCTGCCGCCTGCGCCAGCGCAAAGGTCGGCGCCAGCAGGCTCAAGGCGGCGCAGAGAAGAAATTTCATTCGGTCTTTCGTTGGTTTCATGCGTGTGCCAAGGGCGCGGCCGGTGCGGCGCCCGATGCAACGAAATAGGCCTGGGCTTCGGGTGGAAGTTGCCGCCCGGTCTGGTGCGCGCGCTCCAGCACTTGCCAGAAGTAGCGGTAGCTCGCGCGATCATGCAATTGGCCGGCAAACGAGATCGGCGCCCACGCGGCCCGCTCGGCGGCTGCGATCAATTGGGTGGCGGTCTCGATCTCCGCGGCGCTGGGCGCAAACGCCTCGAGAATCGGGCGGATCTGGCTCGGGTGGATGCTCCACATGCGCGTGTAGCCGAATTCACGCGCAGCCCGGGTCGCCGCGGCCTGCATCAGTGCGGTGTCGCTGAACTCGGTAACCACGCAATGCGACGGCACCTTGCCGTGCGCATGGCAGGCTGCCGCGATTTCAAGCTTGGCGCGCACCACCATCGGATGCGTGAACTGGCCCGCGGAAGACATGCCGTCCGATGGAATCGCGCCGCCATGCGCAGAGACAAAATCCATCAGCCCGAAACTCAGGGACTGCACGCGCGGATGCGCCGCGATGTCGAAAGCGCGCTGCACGGCGGCAGGCGACTCGATCAGCACCTGAATGGGCAGGTGCCCGGCAGAGGCCGCCTCCAGGGCTTTCTCCACCCGAATCACATCTTCGACCGACTCCACCTTGGGAACCATGATGTGGGTCAGCCGCTGCCCGGCCTTGCCCGCGATGGTGGCGATGTCCTGCTCGAACGCGGGGTGGTCGACCGGGTGCACGCGCACCGCAACGCGGGCCTTGTCGCCCGCGAGCGTGGCCAGTGCCACGACCAGCGCGGCGTGGTCGGCTTCGCCGCCCACCGGCGCACCGTCTTCGCAGTCCAGGGTGACGTCGAACACGCAGGCACCGAACTCCTCGGTCATTTCCGCCTGCAACTGCAGGCTCTTGCGCATCCGCGCCTCGACACCGCTGTAGTGGTCGCAAACCGGCAGCGAGCCGGTTTGCGCCTGGGCGCCGAGAAGAACTTCGCGCGGATGCTTCACTGGGCTTGCTTACAGGAGGTGGGCGACGCCAGCCTGCTCGTCCTGCAGTTCCTTCAAGGTCTTGTTGATGCGCTCCTGGCTGAACTCATCAATGGTCAAGCCTTCGATCAGCTTGTACTCACCGTTTTCGGTGGTCACGGGGAAGCCGAACATCACGTCCTTGGGAATGCCGTACTGGCCATCCGAAGGAATGCCCATGGTGACCCATTTGCCGTTGGAGCCCAGTGCCCAGTCGCGCATGTGGTCGATGGCGGCGTTGGCGGCCGATGCGGCGGAAGACAAGCCGCGCGCCTCGATGATGGCAGCGCCGCGCTTGCCCACGGTCGGCAGGAAGGTGTCGGCGTTCCAGACCTGGTCGTTGATCAGGTCCTTGACGTTCTTGCCGTTCACGGTGGCGAAGCGGTAGTCGGCGTACATGGTGGGCGAGTGGTTGCCCCAGACGGTGAGTTTCTCGATGTCGGCCACCTTGGTGCCGGTCTTGGCAGCGATCTGGCTCAGCGCGCGGTTGTGGTCCAGGCGCAGCATGGCGGTGAAGTTCTTGCGTGGCAGGTCAGGGGCGCTCTTCATCGCGATGTAGGCGTTGGTGTTGGCCGGATTGCCAACCACCAGCACCTTGACGTTGCGGCTGGCCACGGCGTTCAGCGCCTTGCCCTGGGCCGTGAAGATCTGCGCGTTGGCTGCCAGCAGGTCGGCACGCTCCATGCCGGGGCCGCGCGGACGGGCGCCCACGAGCAGCGCGTAGTCGGTGTCCTTGAAGGCGGTCATGGCATCGCCATGGGCTTCCATGCCGGCCAGCAGCGGGAAGGCGCAATCTTCCAGCTCCATCATCACGCCCTTCAAGGCCTTCTGTGCTTTTTCGTCGGGGATTTCGAGCAACTGCAGAATCACCGGCTGGTCTTTGCCCAGCATTTCGCCCGAGGCGATGCGAAACAGCAGGGCGTAACCGATTTGACCTGCGGCGCCGGTAACGGCAACGCGGACGGGCTTTTTGCTCATGGTGAAAACTCCGAAGAAGGTTGAGAAAACGGTGGTTGGCGACCTTGCGAAAGCCAGCTTCTGGCCTCTTGGGGTGCTCTGGAAACAGGCGCGAAGTTTACTCTCGAAAACCCTGAGCCGTCAATTTGTCTTATGTCTTATATAAGATATGATTGACATTGTTTCAAGCGCACGATCACAACCGATTCTTGCAACCGATTTCGCGACCTACTTCCCATCCCCCGGAGACAATGGCCCAGACCCTACCCTCCTCCAGCGGCAACGCGGCTGGCCATGCCGAATCCGCCCCGGCCGGGGCGCAAGGTGCGGCGCCCGCATTCAGCCCGCTGTACCAGCAGATCAAGATCCTGATCCTGCAAAGCCTGCAGGCTGGCGAGTGGAAGCCGGGCGAGGCGATCCCCAGCGAGATGGACCTGGCCGCGCGCTTTCGCGTGAGCCAGGGCACGGTGCGCAAGGCCATCGACGAGCTTGCCGCCGAAAACCTGGTGGTGCGGCGCCAGGGCAAGGGCACGTTCGTAGCCACGCATGCCGAACAACAGGTGCAGTACCGCTTCCTGAAGCTGATGCCCGACACTGGCGACATCGACAGCGAAGGCCCGGCGCAGCGCAACATCATCGAATGCAAAAGAGTACGCGCGCCGGCCGAAGTAGCCCGCGTGCTGGCGCTGCGCTCCGGGGACGCGGTACTGCAAGTGCGCCGCGTGCTCGCCTTTGGCGGCGTGCCCACCATCCTGGAAGACCTCTGGCTACCGGGCAATGCCTTCAAGGGGCTGACGGCCGAGCAGATGGCCGACTACCACGGGCCCACCTACGCGATGTTCGAGCTGGAGTTCGGCGTGCGCATGGTGCGGGCCGAAGAGAAAATCCGCGCGGTCACGCCGGACGCCGAGCAGAGCCAGCTGCTGAAGGTGGAACCCGGGACACCGCTGCTCAGCGTGGAGCGCATTGCCTATACCTACAACGATGTGCCCATGGAATTGCGCCGCGGTTTTTACCGCACCGATACACATCATTACCACAATGCCTTGAGTTGAACCGGGCGCGGCGATTGAGCGCTTTTGTCGAGTTAAAACGGCAGGCGCCAGATCGGTTTGCTGCGTTGCAATAGAATTTTGAGTTGTTTGCATTTACGAAATTACAAGGCAGTTACATCCACGAAAGCCAACATGACTGAACTCGCCACGCCTTCCTCCAGACCCAAGCGGCCCGAATTCCGCAACCTCAACGCCTTCACCGACCTGCCCAAATACCGGCTTCCCGCCGCCGGCATCGTGTCGATCCTGCACCGCATCAGCGGCGTCATCATGTTCCTGTTGATGCCTTTCATCATCTGGATGTTCGACACCTCCGTCTCCTCCGAAATCTCGTTTCTGAAGTTCAAGGCCGCTTTCAACAGCGGCCTTGGTTTTGCACCGGGCTGGTTCGTCAAGCTCGTCGCGCTGGCGCTGATCTGGGCCTATCTGCACCATTTCATCGCCGGCCTGCGCCACCTCTGGATGGATGTGAGCCACAAGGCCGTGAGCATGCAATTCGGCAAATCCTCGGCCGTGACCACGCTGGTGTCGAGCGTGGCCCTCACGGTGATCCTGGGCGCCAAGCTGTTCGGCCTCTACTAAAGCAACAAGGAGCAAAAAAATGGCAGTGAACTACGGCTCCAAGCGCATCGTCGTTGGCGCGCACTATGGTCTGCGCGACTGGCTCAGCCAGCGCGTCACCGCAGGCCTGATGGCCTTGTTTACCCTGGTCGTGCTGGCCCAGGTGATCTTCTCCAAGGGCCCGATCGGCTACGACAAATGGGCCGGCATCTTCGCCAGCCAGTGGATGAAGGTGCTGACCTTCTCCGTCATCGTTGCCCTGCTCTACCATGTGTGGGTCGGCATGCGCGATGTCTGGATGGACTACATCAAGCCAGTCGGGGCTCGCCTTTTGCTGCAGATCTTCACCATCGTCTGGCTGGTTGGCTGCGCCGGCTGGGCCATTCAAGTTCTATGGCGCCTTTGAGCAAACGATAAAGCGTACCGAGACCCCAAGATGAGCTACACCAATCAAAACATCACCAAGCGCAAGTTCGACGTGGTCATCGTCGGCGCAGGCGGCTCCGGCATGCGCGCTTCGCTGCAACTGGCGCGCGCCGGCCTGAACGTCGCGGTCCTGTCCAAAGTGTTCCCCACGCGCTCGCACACCGTCGCTGCCCAAGGCGGCATCGGCGCGTCGCTGGGCAACATGTCCGAGGACAACTGGCACTACCATTTCTATGACACCGTCAAAGGATCCGACTGGCTCGGCGATCAGGACGCGATCGAATTCATGTGCCAGGAAGCGCCCAAGGTCGTCTATGACCTGGAGCACATGGGCATGCCGTTCGACCGCAACCCCGATGGCACGATTTACCAGCGCCCGTTCGGCGGCCACACCGCCAACTACGGCGAAAAGCCGGTGCAGCGCGCCTGCGCGGCGGCCGACCGCACCGGACACGCGATGCTGCACACGCTGTACCAGCAGAACGTCAAGGCCAAGACCAGCTTCTTCGTCGAGTGGATGGCGCTCGACCTGATCCGCGACTCCGAAGGCGACGTGGTCGGCGTGACCGCCCTCGAGATGGAAACCGGCGACCTGCACATCCTGCACGCCAAGACCGTGCTGCTGGCCACCGGCGGCGCCGGACGGATTTTTGCCGCGTCCACGAATGCCTTCATCAACACCGGTGACGGCCTGGGCATGGCGGCGCGCGCCGGCATTCCGCTGGAAGACATGGAGTTCTGGCAGTTCCACCCCACCGGCGTGGCCGGTGCCGGCGTGCTGCTGACCGAAGGCTGCCGCGGCGAAGGCGCGATTCTGCTCAACAGCAATGGCGAGCGTTTCATGGAGCGCTACGCGCCCACCTTGAAGGACCTGGCACCGCGCGACTTCGTCTCGCGCTCGATGGACCAGGAAATCAAGGAAGGCCGCGGCTGCGGTCCCAACAAGGACTACGTGCTGCTCAAGCTCGACCACCTGGGCGCCGAGACCATCCACAAGCGCCTGCCTTCGGTGTACGAAATCGGCGTGAACTTCGCCAACGTCGACATCACCAAGGAGCCGATTCCCGTCGTTCCGACCATCCACTACCAGATGGGCGGCGTCCCGACCAATGTGCATGGCCAGGTCGTAGTGCAAAAGGGCGACGTCCACAACGCCGCGGTCAATGGCCTCTACGCCGTGGGCGAATGCTCCTGCGTGAGCGTGCACGGCGCCAACCGCCTGGGCACCAATTCCCTGCTCGACCTCCTGGTGTTTGGCCGCGCGGCGGGCAACCACATCGTCGAGTTCGCCAGCAAGACCAAGTCGCACAAGCCGATGCCGGCCGATGCCGCCGAGCAAACCCTGGCGCGCCTGAACCGCCTGGACAGCGCGGGCACCGGCGAATATGCGCAGGACGTGGCCAATGACATGCGCGCCAGCATGCAAAAGCATGCCGGCGTATTCCGCACGCAGGCCATGATGGACGAAGGCGTCAAGCAGATCGCCGCCCTGCGCGAACGCGTGGCCAATGTCGGGCTGAAAGACCGCTCCAAGGTCTTCAACACGGCACGCATCGAAGCGCTGGAAGTGGAAAACCTGATCGAATGCGCTCAGGCCACCATCGTGTCCGCCGCCGCGCGGCATGAAAGCCGCGGCGCCCACACGGTCGACGACTATGCCGATACGCCCGAGCATCCGAACGGCCGCAACGACGCTGAGTGGCACAAGCACACGCTCTGGTACAGCGAAGGCAACCGCTTGTCCTACAAGCCGGTCAACATGACACCGCTGACCGTCGAGTCCGTGCCATTGAAGGTCCGCACGTTCTAGGCCGATCCAGTTAAAACGAATACGAGCAGGAACCACGATGCAAAAACGCACTTTCCAGATCTACCGCTACGACCCGGACCGCGACGCCAAGCCCTACATGCAGACCATCGAGATCGAACTCGACGGCAGCGAGCGCATGCTGCTGGACGCGCTGATGAAGCTCAAGGCGCAAGACCCGACGCTGTCGTTCCGCCGCTCTTGCCGCGAAGGCGTTTGCGGCTCGGACGCGATGAACATCAACGGCAAGAACGGCCTGGCGTGCCTGACCAACATGCGCACGCTGAAGGACCCGATCGTGCTCAAGCCGCTGCCCGGCCTGCCGGTGATCCGCGACCTGATCGTGGACATGACGCAGTTCTTCAAGCAGTACAACTCGATCAAGCCCTACCTCGTCAACGACAACGTTCCGCCCGAAAAAGAGCGCCTGCAGTCGCCCGAGGAGCGCGAAGAGCTCAATGGCCTGTACGAGTGCATCCTGTGCGCGAGCTGCTCCACCAGCTGCCCCAGCTTCTGGTGGAACCCGGACAAGTTCGTCGGCCCGGCCGGCTTGCTGCAGGCCTACCGCTTTATCGCCGATAGCCGCGACGAAGCCACGGCCGATCGGCTGGACAACCTGGAAGATCCCTATCGCCTGTTCCGCTGCCACACCATCATGAACTGTGTGGACGTTTGCCCCAAGGGCCTGAACCCGACGATGGCGATTGGAAAAATCAAGGAAATGATGGTTCTGCGCACCGTCTGAGGATGCAGAAAATGGCCGTGGCCGGAGAACTGATTGACGAGCGAGCCCTAAGCAAGCTGAAGTGGCGCTGCCGCCGCGGCTTGCTGGAAAACGACCTGTTCATCGAAAGGTTCTTCAAGCGCTACGAGCCGACCCTTACCGTCAAGCAATCGCAAGCTTTGGGCGCTTTAATGGACCTGAGCGACAACGACCTGCTGGACCTGCACCTGGGGCGCAAGCCGCTTGGCGAAGTAAGCGCGGAACTGGATAGTGAAGATGTACGAGAAGTTTTGAAAATGCTGAAAGGGTAATCATGAAACTCGCTGACAACAAAGCCACTCTGTCGTTCAGTAACGGCAGCCCCAGTGTCGATCTGCCGGTATACCACGGCACTGTCGGCCCGGATGTGATCGACATCCGCAAGCTGTACGCCCAGACCGGCATGTTCACCTACGACCCGGGCTTCCTGTCCACGGCGGCGTGCCAGTCGGCCATCACCTACATCGATGGCGACAAGGGCGAATTGCTGTACCGCGGCTACCCCATCGACCAACTCGCGGTGAACTGCGACTTTCTCGAAACCTGCCATCTGCTGCTGTACGGCGAGCTGCCCAACGCAACGCAAAAGACAGACTTCACCAAGCTCGTGACCAACCACACCATGGTTAACGAGCAGATGCAGTTCTTCCTGCGCGGTTTCCGCCGCGACGCGCACCCGATGGCGGTGCTGACCGGCCTGGTCGGCGGCCTCTCGGCCTTCTACCATGACAGCACGGACATCAACAATCCGGAACACCGCGAAATCGCCGCGATCCGCCTGATCGCCAAGATGCCCACGCTGGTGGCCATGGCCTACAAGTACAGCATCGGCCAGCCCTACATGTACCCGAAGAACTCGCTGAGCTATGCCGGCAACTTCATGCACATGATGTTCGCCACGCCCTGCGAAGAGTACAAGGTCAGCCCGGTGATCGAGAAGGCACTGGACCGCATCTTCATCCTGCATGCCGACCACGAGCAAAATGCTTCGACCTCCACGGTGCGCCTGTGCGGCTCGTCCGGTACCAACCCGTTTGCCGCCATCGCGGCCGGCGTGGCCTGCCTCTGGGGCCCGGCGCACGGCGGCGCGAATGAAGCCTGCCTGAACATGCTGGAAGACATCCAGAAGATGGGTGGCGTGGCCAAGGTCGGCCAGTTCATGGAGCAGGTCAAGGACAAGAACTCGGGCGTGCGCCTGATGGGCTTTGGCCACCGCGTATACAAGAACTACGACCCGCGCGCCAAGCTCATGCAGGAAACCTGCAAGGAAGTGCTGGCCGAGCTGGGCCTGGAAAACGACCCTCTCTTCAAGCTGGCCATGGCCCTGGAAAAGATCGCCCTGGAAGACGACTATTTCGTGCAGCGCAAGCTCTACCCGAACGTGGACTTCTACTCCGGCATCGTGCAGCGCGCCATCGGCATCCCGGTGAGCCTGTTCACCGCGATCTTCGCGCTGGCCCGCACCGTCGGCTGGATTGCCCAGCTGAACGAAATGATCGGCGACCCCGAGTACAAGATCGGCCGTCCGCGCCAGCTGTTCAACGGTTCCACGCAACGCGACGTCAAGCCCATCGCCCAGCGCTGAGCAAGACAGCAAGGAAAAAGCCCCGGCCGCGTGCCGGGGCTTTTTTGTTTACGCCGCCGCCACTTCATCCAGCTCGGCCAGCAGGTCGGCCGTGGTCGCGGCCTTGAGCAGCTCGCGCGTGTAGTCCTGCTGCGGCCGGTCGAAGATGTCGGCCACGCTGCCCTCCTCCACGATCTTGCCGCCATTCATCACGATGATGCGGTCGGCAATTTCAGACACCACCGCGAGGTTGTGCGAGATGAACATGCAGGCAAAACCGCGCTCGGCCTGCAGCCGCTTGAACAAGGTCAGCACCTGCTTCTGGATGGTCATGTCCAGCGCCGAGACAGGTTCGTCTGCCACCACGAAGGCAGGCTTGCGCACCAGAGCCCGCGCAATCGCCACGCGCTGGCGCTGGCCGCCGGAAAGCGCGTGCGGGTAGCGATCGGCAAATCCGGCCAGGCCCACTTCCTGAAGCATCTCCTCGACCTGTTTCGCCAACGCGTTGCGCGAAAGCGGCGGCCCATGAAGCAAAGGTTCGGCGACGATCTCGCCCACTTTCTGGCGTGGATCGAGCGAAGAGTACGGGTCCTGGAACACGAGCTGGCAATCCAGGCGGAATTCGCGCCGCTGCACGGCGCTCGCGCCCTTCAACGTGGCGCCTCGAAAATGCACCTCGCCACCGGCCAGCGGCAAGAGGCCGAGCATGGCGCGACCCAGGGTCGTCTTGCCCGAGCCTGAACCGCCCACCACCGCAACCGCCTCGCCGGGACGGATGGAGAGCGACACGCCCTGCACCGCCAGCTTGGCCGCGGCGCGCGAGAAAAAACCGCCCCCCGTGCCGGGAAAGCTGACGAAGACATTGCGCGCCTCGATCAACGGGGCTTGCACCGCCAGTGGCGGGCGGCTGCCGCTGCGCTGCGGCAGCGCATCGATCAGGCTGCGTGTGTACGGCTGTCGCGGCGCGGTAAGCACTTCGCGCACCGCACCACTCTCGACCAAGCGCCCTTTTTCCAGCACCACCACCGATTGCGCGTAGCGCGCCACCAGCCCCAGGTCGTGCGTGATCAGCAGCACGGCCGTGCCCTCGGTGCGGGTCAGCTCGGCCATGATCTCCATCACCTCGCGCTGGCTCAAGGAATCCAGCGCCGTGGTCGGCTCGTCGGCAATCAGGAGCTCGGGCTTGAGCAACATCACGGACGCCAGCATGATGCGCTGGCGCATGCCGCCGGAGAACTGGTGCGGATGCGCGGCCAGGCAACGCAGTGGGTCGGCAATCTGCACCCGCCGCAACATATCCACGGCGCGCCGGCGCGCTTCATCCACCGTGATTTTTTCGTGCAGCAGCAATCCTTCGCAAAGCTGTTCGCCCACCGTCATCGCCGGATTGAGCGAGACCATCGGCTCCTGGAACACCATGCCCACCACGCTGCCACGCAGCGCACGCATCTGTGCGGGGTTCAAGCCGCCGGTGTCCCGCCCCTGCAGCAAGATCGCCCCGCCGGCGTGCCGCACCTGCGGCGGCAGCAACTGCAGGATGGCACGCCCAGCCATGGTCTTGCCGCTGCCCGATTCCCCAACGAGCGCGACCACCTGGCCCGGCGCCACATTAAACGAAACAGCATCAAGAATCGGCGTGGCCTGCGGCCCACGCAACGTGAGCTCGCGCACGGAAAGAAGCGGTTGATTCTGGTTTGTGCTCATATCAACGATGCTCCATTCGAGGGTCAAGCCAATCACGTAGTGCATCACCCAACAGGTTGACGCCCAGCAGCGTGACGGCGATGCACACGCCCGGCGCAATGCCGAGCCAGGCGGCCGATTCGATATAAGGGCGCCCGGACGACAGCATGTTGCCCCAGGTCGGCGCCGGCGGCGGCACGCCCAGGCCCAGGAAGCTCAAGGCGCTCTCGGACAGGATGACCCAGCCGAACATCGAAGTGGCCAGCACCACTAGGGGCGCAACACAATTGGGCAGGATGTGGCAGAACACCGTGCGCAGGCCGGAGTTGCCGATGACTCTTGAGGCCTCGATGTATTCCTTCTCGCGCAGGGACAGCACCGTGCCGCGCACCAGGCGCACGGCAGTCGGCGCATAGGCCAGGCCGAGCGCCAGGATGATGCCGTACTTGTTCGCGCCCAGGATCACCATGACCCCGAGTGCCAGCAAGATGCCGGGAAAAGCCAGCAGCGCATCGTTGACGACCATCAGCACGCGATCGACGAAGCCGCGAAAGTAACCCGCGACCAGGCCCAGCACGATGCCCAGCAGCAGCGCCACCAGCACGGTGAGGGCGGCCACCAGCAAGCTGGTGCCGGCGCCGGCCATGAGGCGCGAAAGCACGTCGCGGCCGAATTCGTCGGTGCCCAGCAGGTATTGCGCCGAGGGAGGATTGAGCCGCAGCTTGAGGTTCAGGCCCAGCGGGTTGTAGGGTGTCCAGACGATGGACAACAGGGCCATGGCGGCGATCAGCGTCACCAAGGTCCCGCCGAGCAAGGCATTTGCGCGAAGCTTCATGATGCGGACACCCGAGGATCGAAGAGCGGATAACAAAGGTCCACCACGAGGTTGACCACCACATAGATAAGCGCGGTAAACAGCAGGCAGCCCTGCACCACGGGATAGTCGCGCGCAAAGATTCCGTCCACCAGCAAACGGCCGAGGCCGGGCAAGGTGAACACGGTTTCCAGCACCGCGATGCCGCCCAGCAAATTGCCCAGCACCAGTCCGATCAGGGTCCAGGTCGGCGCGAATGCATTGGGCAGAACGTGGCGCAACAGCACGCGCCGCTCGGACAAGCCCTTGGCCCGCGCATGCGTGACGTACTCCAGTCGCAGCGTTTCGATGGCACTGGCGCGGGCCATGCGCGTGAGCACGCCCATCTCGATGAGCGTGAGCGTGATGGTCGGCAGCACCAAAAAGGAAATCGCCGCCCGCCAGTCCTGCGCGAAAGGCACATAGCCCACCACCGGCACCCAGCCGAGCTTGAGTCCGACAAAAAGCAGCAGCAGCAAGCCCAGCCAGAAGCTCGGGATGGACAGGAAGAACGTGGCGCCGGCCACCACCATGGTGTCGGCCACGCTGTTTTGCTTCCATGCGGCGTAGAGCCCGGCCGGAACAGCCAGCAAGGCGGCCAGCGCCACGGCCACCAGGACGATGGCCGCGCTGACCTGAAAGCGCTCCAGCAGCAGCGGCAGCACGGCCTCGCCGCTGGTGATGGAGTTGCCCAGATCGCCGCGCGCGACCTGCGCCAGCCAATAGGCGAACTGCACGTGGATCGGGTGGTCCAATCCGTATTGCGCGCGCAGGCCTGCGAGTTGCTCGGGCGTGGCGCTGTCGCCAAGTATCAACAGGGCCGGGTCGCCCGGGATCAAGCGCATCAGCGCAAAGACCAGCAGGCCAACCAGGAACAGCGTTGGCAGCGTCCAAAGGACGCGCCTGCCAACGTAGGCATAGAGCGAGGAAGACATGAAGCGCTGTGGCCGGGGCTTATTGCGAACGCAGGCTCACGCCCCAGACGCGCGGCGTGCCGAGCGCCCAGCCCTTGTAGCCGTTCACATACTGTAGGGCGCCGCTGGTGTTGACGGCCGAGTACATGAACACCGCCGGCACATCCTCGCGCATCTTCATTTCCAGTTTGTCGAACAGCGCCTGGCGCTGGGCACGGTCGGTCAATTCCATGCTCTTCGAAATCATCTCGAGGCCTTCCGGGTTGTCCCAGACCTTGCGCGGTTGTTTTTCCTTCACGCCGCTGACCATTTCAAAGGAAAGCGACGGGTCCAGCCGCGAGGAATAGGTGAACGCCATGGCCTGGTAGTCGCCCTTGCTGTAGCGGTCCAGCAAGGTGGCCCACTCCAGCACTTCGACATCCATCTTGATACCGGCCTCCTGGGCCATTGCCTGGCTCAGCACCGCGATATTGAAGACGCTGTTGTAGCGCTTGGTCGCCAGTAGCTTGATGGGCTGGCCCTTGTAGCCTGCCTCTGCCAGCAGCTTCCTGGCCTGGGCCAGGTCGCGTTTGGGCAGGGCCGCCTGCGGCGCCTTGTAATAGCTGCTGGGCGACGGGATGACCGAGCGGCTGGGCTTGGCGTTGCCGGTGGTCACGGTGGCCACCAACTCGGGCAGATCCATGGACAGCGCAATCGCGCGGCGAATGCGCGGGTCCTTCAGCAGCGGGTCGCGCGTCTGGAACAGCAGGCCCTGCATATCCATGGTCGCGGCCGATTCCAGCTTGATGTCCTTGCGGCCTTTGTACTCGGCCATGTCTTCATCGTTGATGTCCGGGTTCAGGTCGATGCCGCCGGACAGCAGCGCGGCCTTGGCCGCCGAGGTGTCGGGGATGACGACGAAGCGCACTTTGGCCACCTCGGCGGCTTTGTTGCCGGTGTTGCCGTCGCGCTTGCCCGGCAGCGCCGAATAGGCTTCGTTGCGCGCCAGCTCGATGTACTGGCCGCGCTTCCATTCGCCGAACTTGAACGGCCCCGTCGCCACCGGTTCACGCCACTTGCCGTCGGCATCGAGCGAACTGCGGTGATAGATGCCGGTGCTGCCGCAATCGGTGCGCGCCATGGTGGCCAGGAACAGCGCAGAAGGTTTTTCCAGTGTGAAGACCACGGTAGACGCATCCTTGGCCTCGGCCTTGACCACCTTGGACAAGCCCCGGCCATCGAACTCGGTCAGGCAACGCCAGTTGTTCTCGGGCTTCATGTAGCGGTTCCAGGCGAACAGCACGTCGTCGGCCGTGAGCGGCGCGCCATTGTGGAACTTCAGGCCCTGGCGCAATTTGAAGGTGTAGGTCTTGCCGTCGGGCGACACGTCCACCGACTGGGCCAGCAACGGGCCCACCGAGGTGTCTTCACGGTACGCGACCAGCCCTTCCACCATGTGCATCATCACGCCGTCCGTATTGGAATCGCGGTTCAGGCCGGGGTCGGTGGAGCGAATGTCTGCATTCAGCCGCACGCGCAGCATATTGGCCTGCGGCTGGGCCAGCGCGCCAGCGGCCAGGCAGCAACCGAGCAGTACAAGGGCCAGGTGGTGAATCGACTTTGTGTTCATGCCAGTTCCTTTTCTGCGGTGCGCGCGCCGCTGGGGCGCCGGATATCCATCTGCAAACGGTACTCGGTGAAATTGCGGTTCAACGCAGGCAAGATGGCCACCTCCATCAAGCCCAGCTCCGGCTCCATCACCACCATGGCCACGGATGCCGACAGGTTGCTGCTGGTGTTCAAGCGCGGCGGGCGGCACACCGACCACGGTGTCTCGAAATCGTCGAACAGCGCGGCCTTCACCGTGTCGCGCGTGATCGCACCGATATGCGGCTCAAGCAACTCGCGTACCCGCAGGTCGCGGTACAGGGAATCGGGCGTGGTGAAGATGCCGGTGTCCTTCAGCTTGGACAACGCCACCGGGCTCTGGAAGTGATTGGCATGCACCAGCACGCCGCGCTGTGCATGGACCTGGAAAGTTTCGTCCGGCGCGCATTCGAAGTCGACGACGACGCCATTGGCGTGCGAAACCATCACATTGTTGGAAGCGGATTTTTGCGTTGCATAGACGATGCGCATGGTCAGCGCGAGCTGATCCTGCTCAAGCGCCTTGCGCCGAAGCAGCGCCAGCGGCACGCCGATCTGTTTGTAGTCGCGGTCGGACTCCAGGTAGTTGGCGGTAATGGAGATGCCGGCCGCATTCATGCCCGAGCGCGCCATGCCGCCGGCCTCCGTGAAGGTCAGGAGGTCGGGCCCGTCTTCGCGCAGCACGCGCAGCACCACGGCGGTTTCGGCGCATTCGGCCTTCCAGTCCCAGTTCTGCGCGTGGATGACGCGGCTGGCCGCGGCGGCGGCAGGCATCACGGCCAGGCCAGTGCAGCCGTCAGGGTCGATCTGCGCGGGCAGGCCCTTGCGCCGGCGGTCCGCCAGCTTCAGGATTTCGGTGCGGGCGTTGAGCAGCACAATCGCTTCATAGTCGACGCCGGCCCCCTCGGCAATGCCCTTCATCTCGTCGATGTAGCTGGACTCGAAAGCCGCGATGGTGGGTTCAAAGGTGGCGACGATGGTCTTGATATCGTGCCAACCCAGCTTGCTGGTTTCGAGCTGGCCTGAATAATGTTCGATGCCGCGCAGGATGCGCGCCTTGGCCTGCTCGCCATATTGCCGGCCTCGTTCACGCGGCGGACCGGCAACCTCGATCAGGGGGCATTCCGGTATGCGGCTACCGGCAGTCCAGGCGGGGGATTTAGGGGTCATGGTGCTGCTATGAAGATTGAAGGGCGTTTGAAGATGTACACTTGGCTCGAAATTAATTGTATTTTGTGAATTCAAAAAAATCAAACACAATTTTGACGGCAATGCCAACACCCCTGCACCGGGAGCTGGCAGACCGTATCGCGCGCCTGATCCATGACGAGGCGCTGGAGCCTGGCGCGCGCCTGAACGAAAACCGCCTGGCCGAGCAGCTCGGCGTTTCGCGCACGCCGGTGCGCGCGGCGCTGGAACACCTGGCCATTCAGGGATTTGTCGAGCGCAAACCCAACCGTGGCATGGAGCTGCTTGCGCCGCCGCCATTGCCCGCAGCAGCGGCCGAAACCGCTGAGGATGACGACGAACTGGTGGTGCGTATCTCGCGCGACCGGCAGCAGGGGCACCTGGCCGACTACGTTTCCGAAAAAGACCTGATGCAGTCCTACGACCTGGGTCGCCCGGCAGTCAAGCAGGCACTGGAGCGCCTCGCCGACCTCGGCGTGGTGGAGCGCAAGCTGGGCTACGGCTGGCGCTTTCTGGCCGATGTTTGGGATTACGCAGCGCGCCAGGAGAGCTACCGCTTTCGCATGGTGATCGAGCCGGCAGCCATCCGCGAACCCGCCTTCGCCTTGCCGCCCGGCTGGTACGAAGACATGCACGCGCAGCACGAAGGCTTCCTGCGCGCCCCATGGGCCGAGGGCTCGAGCGTCGCATTCTTCGAGATGAACGCCGCCTTTCACGAAGGGGTCGCTGCGGCCTCGGGCAACCGCTTCTTCGTGTCCGCGATCCAGCGCCAGAACCGGCTGCGACGCCTGGCCAACTACGACTGGACGCACGGCCGCGAGCGGGTCGAGGTGAATTGCCGCGAGCACCTGGAAATGCTGGAGCGCATGCACGCCGGCGATACCGAATTGGCCGCCTTGCTGATGCAGCGCCATCTGGATGTAGCGAGCCGCCTGCGCACTACAGTCGCCACTTAGAATTGATTTTTATAAAAATAAAATACATAATAGAAGCATGAATTTCTTGCCCGCCCAGAAGAGCCTGTGGGAAGCGACGGCCGTCGCCGCGCCCGATGCTCCCCCGCTGCGCGGTCCCCGCGATGCGGACGTGGTCGTGGTTGGCGGCGGCTATGCGGGCCTGTCGTGCGCGCTGCATCTGGCCGAACGCGGCGTGGCTGTCACGGTGCTGGAAGCCGCCCATGTGGGTGCCGGCGCTTCCGGACGCAACGGTGGGCAGGTGCTGTTCGGCGGCAAGCAATCACGAAGCGAGCTGGTGGCGCGCTATGGCGAGGCGACGGGCCATCGCCTGCACGCGTTCGGCGCCGGCGCGGCTGATGCGACATTCGCGATCATCAAGCGCCTGGGCCTGCAATGTGACGCGGTGCAAGCCGGCTCGATCTATGCAGCCGATTCGCCGGCCGGCCTCGCCGAAACCTGCAGCAAGCACCAGGCGCTGATGGCCATGGGAGTCGACGCCCGCGCGCTCGACCGCGACCAGCTGCGCGAGGCGACCGGCAGCCATGCCTATCTGGGCGGATATTTCAATCCACGCGGCGGCAGCGTGCAGCCGCTGAGCCTGGTGCGCGAGCTCGCGCGCGCAACGCTTGGTGCGGGCGCGCAGGTGCACGAGGGCTCGCCCGCGCTGTCCATCGCGCGTGACGGTGCGGACTGGCGCGTGCACACGGCGCATGGCAGCGTGCGCGCGCGGCGCGTCCTGCTGGCGACCAATGGCCGCCCTGGCGGTCTCTGGTCACGCCTCAATCAGGCCGTGCTGCCGGTATGGAGCTTTCAAGTCGCCACCGATCCATTGCCGCCATCAGCGGGCGTGCTTGCGGGCGGCGCTGTCGTGTCTGATACACGCCGCGTTCTGCGCTACTTCCGGCGCGACCGCGAGGGACGGCTGGTACTCGGTGGCAAGGGCACGATTCGCGCGCCACGCGGCCCGCAGTCTTTCGCACTGCAGCGCAAGACTTTGGCGCGCCTGTACCCGCAACTGGCCGATCAGGCACTCAGCTTCTATTGGGGCGGGCAGGTCTCGGTCACGCTGGATCGGTTGCCGCGCCTGTTCGTGCTGGACGAAGGCGTGCTTGCCACGGTCGCCTGCAATGGCAAGGGCGTGGCCTGGAATGTTGCCCTCGGGCCGGTGTTGGCCGACGCCATGTCCGGCGCGCCGCTTGGCAGCCTGCCCCTGCCGCCCGCGCGGCCGCTGCAAGCCATTCCCCTGCATTCCTTGAAACAGATTTACACCGCGGTGGGAGGAACCTGGCTACGCTTGTGCGACAGCCTGGATCGTTCGCGCCCCCACTTTTCCTGAGAGCACTTTCATGAACACAACCCACGCCCCCGAGCGCAGCAGCGCTTTCTGGCTGCCGTTCACCGCGCAGCGCCAGTTCCAAGCCCAGCCCATGATGTTTGCGTCCGCGCAAGGCATGCACTACACCACCACCGACGGCCGCCAGGTGCTCGATACGATGGCAGGCCTGTGGTGCAGCAACGCCGGCCATGGCCATCCGCAAATCACCGAGGCCATCCGCGAAGCGGCGGGCCGGCTTGATTTCGTCTCGTCATTCCGCATGAGCCACCCGGGCGCCTTCACCCTGGCCGACCGGTTGACTGGCATTGCGCCAGACGGAATGGACCACGTCTTCTTCACCAACTCGGGATCGGAAGCGGTGGACACGGCGCTGAAGATCGCACGCGCCTATCACCAGGCCCGCGGCGACGCCCGCCGCATCAAGCTGGTCGGCCGCGCAAAGGGATATCACGGCATGGGCTGGGGCGGCCTGTCGGTATCCGGCATCGCGCGCCACAAGCGCGACTTCGGCCCCCTGCTGGCCGACACCGCGCACCTGCCGCTGCCCTACGACGCGGCATCGAAGTACTCGCGTGGCCAGCCGCAGGCCGGCGCGAACTACGCCGATGCGCTGGAACAGCTGTTTCTGGTGCACGACGTCGGCAC
The DNA here is from genome assembly GCA_035476635.1 of Burkholderiaceae bacterium. Taxonomy (GTDB): domain Bacteria; phylum Pseudomonadota; class Gammaproteobacteria; order Burkholderiales; family Burkholderiaceae_C; genus DATILI01. Next base: position 29,796 of record DATILI010000170.1, read on the forward strand.
CATCGCGGCCGTCATCGTCGAACCGGTCACGGGTTCGGGTGGCGTCTACCCGCCTCCCATCGGCTATCTGCAGCGCCTGCGCGATCTGTGCAGCAAGCACGGCATCCTGCTGATCTTCGATGAGGTCATTACCGGCTTCGGCCGCGTTGGCGCCAACTTCGCAGCGCAAGCCCTCGGCGTGACCCCCGACTTGATCGCCTGCGCCAAGGGCATGACCAACGGCACGGTACCCATGGGCGGCGTGCTTGTCGGCAGCCATGTCTACGAAGCCTTCATGGCCGGCGCACCCGACACCATCGAGCTGTTCCATGGCTACACCTACTCGGCCCATCCGCTGGCTTGTGCCGCCGGCCTGGCCACGCTGGACGTGCACGAGTCGCTGAAGCTGCCAGAGCGGGTCGCGCGCATCGCGCCGGTGTGGGAAGGCGCGGCCCACGCGCTGCGCGATGCCCCGCACGTGGCCGACATCCGCAACATCGGCCTCCTGGGCGCAATCGAGCTGATGCCGCGGCCCGGCGCGCCGGGCGCCCGCGGCAACGAATGCGCCACCGCCTGCTTCGAGGCCGGCGTGCTGGTCCGCAACTCCGCCGACACGCTGGTGCTGTCGCCGCCGCTGGTGATCAGCGAAGACCAGATCGGCCAGGTGTTCGACACCATCCGCGGCGTGTTGCAGCGGATGGCTTCGTAGCCGACTGGGCCACATTTACAGGGAGGCCACGCCCCCATCGACAAGCAGATTTTCGCCAAGCACATAGGACGAATCGTCACTGGCCAGGAACAAGGCGGCCCGGGCCACTTCCTGCGCCTGACCGAATCGCGCCGCCGGCACCTTTGCCATCAGTTCATTGGCCCATGCCTGCACGGCCTCGGGCGGCAGGCCCAGCTTGCCGTAGATGGGGGTCTCGATCAATCCGGGGCTGATCACATTCACCCGCACGCCCCGGCCCAGCAACTCAGCGGACAGTGTCCGCGCCAACGAACGCACTGCGGCCTTGGTGGCCGCATAGATGCTCATGCCCGCGATGCCTTTTTCCGTCATCGTCGTGGAAGTGAAGATCACACTGGCCGGCCGGCGCAACAGTGGCAATGCCGCTTGCACGGTATGGACAACGCCCTTGAAATTGACATCGACCTGCTCGTCGACGTGGGATGCACCCACATCGGTAAATGCCAGAGGTCGGGCGATGCCGGCGTTGGCAAAGACAATATCCAGCCCTCCGAACGCCTCCTTCAACTGCAAGGCGGCCGTGGCCATTTCGCTGGCCGATGAGACGTCGGCCCGCACTGCCACCACGCCTCCACCCAATTGCGCAGCGGCTTCGGCCAGCCGGCCAGCATGTCGCCCCGTGATCGCCACCTGGGCCCCTTCCTCGAGGAAAAGTTTTGCCGTAGCCAGGCCAATGCCCGAGGTACCACCAGTGATCCAGGCGGTTTTTCCGTTGAGTCTGCTCATTGAAGCTCCAAGTTGTTTAAAGGAAGTGCGCCGGCTTGTTTATGTACCGACTGGTACCAATTTACCGATCGGTACAATAAGTGTCAAGACGAATGTTCGAAAGACGACACAGAGATGAACAATGAACGAGGGCGGCCGCGGAATTTCGATGCCGAGGATGCGCTGGACCAAGCGGTCGAAGTTTTCTGGCGTCATGGCTACCAGGGCGCCTCGCTGAGTGAATTGACGCAGGCGATGGGCCTGAACAAGCCCAGCCTGTATGGCGCATTTGGCGACAAGGAGGCGCTTTACCTCAAGGCGCTGCAGCGCTACCGCGAGCAGCGATTGGCCGGGCACGCCGCCCAGCTGGCAACGGAGCCGGACGCCAGGCGCGCGGTCGAAGGGTTTCTGCAAGGCATGACAGACCTGTTCACGGACGAGGCATTGCCTGGAGGCTGTTTCATCGTTAATGGCAGCGCGGATACCGGCAGTGCCAATACACCGGCGGCCGTGACCGAAGCCCTGCACCAAGGCCTGCTTGCCAACGAAGAATGCTTGCGCGAGCGGCTGCTGCTGGCACGCGACGAAGGCCAGCTGCCCAAGAACACCAACGTTGCCGCATTGGCGGCAATGTATTTGTCGCTTATTGCGGGAATTGCCGTGCTCGCCAAAAGCGGGGCTTCGCGCCGGAAGCTGCAGGGACTGCTCGTTTGCGCAAGCGGGCTATGGCCAGGCCCCCCATAAAACCGGGCAAGACCGCCATCGTGATTGACGACGGCAAAACCCCACCCTTCAGGAGAAAATAGTAAGCAATCATCGCAAAATAAGATGCCCCAGATCCTATTGTGAAACCCTCCGACCGATCCTTCCCCCGCCGCGTCGACCTGACCTCGCTGCAGCTCTTCGTGGCCGTGTGCGAGCTCGGCAGCATCGGCAAGGCGGCCGAACGCGAGTTCATTGCGGCCTCGGCGGTGAGCAAGCGCCTTAGCGATCTCGAAGCCACGCTGGGCACGCCCCTGCTGTACCGGCACACGCGCGGCGTCGACCTCACGCCGGCCGGCGAGAGCCTGTTGCACCACGCCCGCTCGGTGCTGTTCAGCCTGGAGAAGATGCAGGGCGAACTCAGCGAGTACGCCGACGGTGTGCGTGGCCATATTCGCATCCATGCCAGCATTTCGGCCGTGGTCCAGTTCCTGCCCGAGGACCTGGGCGCTTTCGTGCGGAAAAATGACGAGATCAAGATCGATCTCGAAGAACACCTGAGCACCGAAGTGGTTCGCGCCGTACAGGAGGGAGCGGCCGACCTCGGCCTGTGCAATACGGCCGTGGGTATCGGCGAACTGCAGACACTGCCCTATCGCGAAGACCAACTCGTGCTGATCGTGCCGCGCGGGCATGTGTTGGCGAAAGAATCCGCTGTTGCGTTCGAGACCAGCCTGGAATTCGACCATGTCGGCCTGCATTCGAACAGCTCGATCTACCTGGCCATGCGCGATGCCGCCGCGCAGGCGAGCCGCACGATCCGCCTGCGCATCCACGTGACCGGGCTGGACGCCATGTGCCGGATGATCCACAACGGCCTGGGCGTCGGTGTGATGCCGCGGCGCGCGTTCGAGCTGATGCATGGGGTGGGCGACCTGGAATGCGTGACGCTCACCGACACCTGGGCGCAGCGCCGCATCGAGCTCGTTGCCCGTGATTTCTCGACCTTGCCGGTGACGGCGCGGCTGCTCGTGGAGCACCTGACAGCCCCTAACGCACCGGCATAAAATCAAAGACCCGCGAAGGAACACACCATGGAAAGCATGAGCCAGCAAACGCTGGGACGTACGCTGTACGACAAGATCTGGGACGAACACGTCGTCCACACCGAAGAGGACGGCACGGCCATCCTTTACATCGATCGCCATCTGGTGCATGAAGTCACGAGCCCGCAGGCCTTCGAGGGCCTGCGCCAAACCGGCCGCAAGGTCTGGCGCATCAGCTCCATCGTGGCCACGGCCGACCACAACACCCCCACGACAGGCTGGGAGCTGGGCTACGACGGCATTACCGACCCGATCAGCAAGGAGCAGGTCACAACGCTGGACAAGAACATCGGCGAGTTCGGTTCGGCCGCGTACTTCCCGTTTCTCTCCAAGCGCCAGGGCATCGTCCACGTGATCGGCCCCGAGCAGGGCGCCACGCTGCCGGGTATGACGGTGGTCTGCGGCGACTCGCATACCTCGACGCACGGCGCCTTCGGCGCGCTGGCGCACGGCATCGGCACCAGCGAGGTGGAGCACGTCATGGCGACGCAGACCCTGCTGGCCAAGAAGGCGAAAAACCTGCTGGTGAAGGTGGAGGGCAAGATGGCTCCCGGCATCACGGCCAAGGACATCGTGCTGGCCATCATCGGGCGCATCGGAACGGCAGGCGGCACCGGCTACACCATCGAGTTCGCCGGCTCCGCCATCCGCTCGCTGAGCATGGAAGGCCGCATGACCGTCTGCAACATGGCGATCGAAGCCGGCGCGCGTGCCGGCCTCGTCGCCGTGGACGAGAAAACCATCGAATACGTGCGTGGCCGGCCGCTGGCCCCCACGGGTGTCGAATGGGACCAGGCTGTCGCCTATTGGAAAACCTTGCAATCGGATCCGGATGCGAAGTTCGACGCCGTGGTCGAGCTCGACGCCGCGCAGATCATTCCGCAAATCACCTGGGGCACCTCGCCCGAGATGGTGCTGGGCGTCGACAGCCGCGTGCCCGATCCCGACAAGGAAAAAGACGCCAGCAAGCGCGGCGCCATCGAGCGCGCGCTGACCTACATGGGCCTGACACCGGGCAAGGCGCTGGACGACATCTATGTCGACAAGGTGTTCATCGGCTCGTGCACCAACAGCCGCATCGAAGACATGCGCGAAGCCGCGGCCGTGGTCAAGCGCCTTGGCCAGAAGGTCGCCAAGAACGTGAAGCTTGCCATGGTCGTGCCAGGCTCGGGCCTGGTCAAGGAGCAAGCCGAGCGCGAAGGCTTGCACGAGATTTTCAAGGCCGCGGGTTTCGAGTGGCGCGAACCCGGCTGCTCGATGTGCCTGGCGATGAATTCCGACCGGCTGGAGCCGGGCGAGCGCTGCGCCTCCACCAGCAACCGCAATTTCGAAGGCCGCCAGGGCACCGGCGGCCGCACCCATCTGGTCAGCCCGGCCATGGCCGCCGCGGCGGCGGTGCACGGCCATTTCGTTGATATCCGGAAATTTTCCTGAGGAGAACCCATCCCATGAAGACTATCGCCACCGTGCTTTCCCTGTCTTTCGTTTTCGCTCTCGCCGGCTGCAACACCGTCAAGGGTGTTGGCCAGGATGTGCAAAGGGCCGGCTCCGCGATCGAAGACGCGGCGAAGAAGAAGTAAATGCAAAAATTCACTGTGCACAAGGGCCTTGTGGCTCCGATGGACCGCGAGAACGTCGACACCGACGCCATCATTCCGAAGCAGTTCCTGAAGTCGATCCGCAAGACCGGTTTCGGTCCCAACCTGTTCGACGAATGGCGCTACCTGGACCATGGCGAACCGGGCCAGGACCCGGCCAGCCGCAAGCCGAATCCGGACTTCGTGCTGAACCAGCCGCGGTACCTTCCAGGTACCTACGGTCCCGCGGGCGCTTCCATCCTGCTGGCGCGCAAGAACTTCGGCTGCGGCTCCTCGCGCGAGCATGCGCCCTGGGCGCTGGACCAATTCGGCTTTCGCGCAATGATCGCCCCCAGCTATGCCGACATTTTCTTCAACAACAGCTTCAAGAACGGCCTCCTGCCGATTCAGCTCAGCGAGTTGCAGGTGTCGCAGCTGTTTGATGAGGTGGCGGCGTTCCCCGGCTATTCGCTGACCGTCGACCTGGAGCGCCAGGTCGTCATCAAGCCGCAGGGCGAGGAAATTCCGTTCGAGGTGCAGCCGTTTCGCAAGTTTTGCCTGCTCAACGGCTTTGACGACATCGGCCTGACCTTGCGCCAGGCCGACAAGATCAAGGCCTTCGAGGCCGAGCGCCTGGCGCAAAAGCCCTGGCTGGCGCATACCTTGGTCCGCTGATCCCGTTCATCGCATCCAAAAGCACCAACACAATAAACAGCATTATGAAAATCGCAGTTCTCCCGGGTGACGGCATCGGCACCGAAATCGTGGCGGAAGCCGTCAAGGTCCTGAATGTGCTGGACCTGAAATTCGAGATGGAGACCGCCCTGGTCGGCGGCGCCGCTTACGAGGCCCACGGCCATCCGCTGCCCGAGGCCACGCTCAAGCTGGCCAAGGATGCGGACGCCGTTCTGTTCGGCGCAGTGGGCGACTGGAAGTACGACAAGCTAGACCGCCCGTTGCGTCCCGAGCAAGCCATCCTGGGCCTGCGCAAGAATTTGGGCCTGTTTGCCAACTTCCGCCCGGCCATTTGCTACGAGCAACTGGTGAACGCCTCCAGCCTCAAGCCCGAACTGGTTTCCGGCCTCGACATCCTGATCATCCGCGAGCTGACGGGCGACATCTACTTCGGCCAGCCGCGCGGTCGCCGCACCGCGGTGGACGGCCACTTCCCCGGCGCCGAAGAAGCCTTCGACACCATGCGCTACTCGCGCCCCGAGATCGAGCGCATCGCCCATGTGGCGTTCCAGGCCGCGCGCAAGCGCTCCAAGCGTGTGACGAGTGTGGACAAGGCCAACGTGCTGGAAACCTTCCAGTTCTGGAAAGACGTGGTGACCGAGGTCGGCAAGGAGTATCCCGACGTGGAACTCGACCATATGTATGTGGACAACGCCGCCATGCAGTTGGTCAAGGCACCGAAGAAATTTGACGTGGTCGTCACCGGCAACATGTTTGGCGACATCCTGTCGGACGAAGCGGCGATGCTGACCGGGTCGATCGGCATGCTGCCGTCGGCCAGCCTGAATGCCAGCAACCAGGGCCTGTACGAGCCAAGCCACGGCAGCGCCCCGGACATCGCCGGCAAAGGGATCGCGAATCCTTTGGCTACAATACTGTCTGCTGCCATGATGCTCCGCTTTTCTCTCAACCAGGCCAACGCCGCTGACCGTATCGAGTCCGCGGTGAAAGACGTACTCGCGTCCGGCCTGCGCACGGCAGACATTTATTCCGAAGGCACGACCAAAGTAGCCACCCGCGAGATGGGTGACGCTGTTGTGGCCTCCATTACGAAAAAGACTACCAAGGGCTAGAACAGCTCCGGTTCGTCACGCGCCCTCCCCGGCCCAGACGAGCCGGGGAACCAGGATTTTTCTTAAATCACTTGAAAGGGCGTTGACATGAAACTCGTAGGACTCGTAGGCTGGCGCGGAATGGTTGGTTCCGTGCTGATCGACCGGATGCAGGAAGAAGGCGACTTCGGCCTGATCGAACCGGTGTTCTTCTCCACTTCCAATGCCGGCGGCAAGGCCCCGGCGCAAGCGAAGAACGAGACCACGCTAAAGGATGCCTTCGACATCGAAGCCCTGAAGAAGTGCGAGATCATCATCACCGCCCAAGGCGGCGACTACACCACCGAAGTCTTCCCCAAGCTGCGCAGTGCTGGCTGGAACGGCCACTGGATCGACGCCGCCTCCACCCTGCGAATGAAGGACGATGCCGTCATCATCCTCGACCCGGTCAACCTCCCGGTGATCCAGAAGGCGCGCGCCAAGGGCGGCCGCAACTGGATCGGCGGCAACTGCACGGTGAGTTGCATGTTGATGGGCGTGGGCGCGCTCTACAAGGCCGGGCTGGTCGAGTGGATGAGCACCCAGACCTATCAGGCGGCTTCCGGTGGTGGCGCCCAGCACATGCGCGAATTGCTCACGCAGTACGGCACGCTGAATGCAGAAGTCAGGAATCTACTGGACGACCCGAAGAGCGCCATTCTCGAAATCGACCGCAAGGTCATCGCGCGCCAGCGGGCGCTGGGCGCTCAAGAAACCGCCAACTTCGGCGTGCCACTGGGCGGCTCGCTGATCCCCTGGATCGACAAGGATCTGGGCAACGGAATGTCCAAGGAAGAGTGGAAGGGCATGGCCGAAACCAACAAGATCATGGGCCAGGGAGAAGGCTTTGGCTCGCCCGCGGTACCGGTCGACGGCTTTTGCGTGCGCGTGGGCGCCATGCGCTGTCATAGCCAGGCGTTGACCTTCAAGCTGAAGAAGGACGTGCCCGTGGCCGACATCGAAGCCATGATCGCGGCCGACAACGCCTGGGTCAAGGTCGTTCCCAACACGCGCGAAGCCACCATCAAGGACCTGACGCCCGTGGCGGTGACCGGCACCATGACCATTCCTGTGGGCCGCATTCGCAAGATGGCCATGGGCCCGGAATATGTGGGCGCCTTCACGGTTGGCGACCAATTGCTTTGGGGTGCTGCCGAGCCGCTGCGCCGCATGCTGCGCATCTTGCTGGACGCTTGATTCGCGACGACTTGGCAGCGTAACGACCTGTGCCTCGGGTAACAGGTCGTTGTCCTTTGGCAACAGCAAACAACTTGTTACCGTGGGCCATCCCTCGGGCGCCGGAAGTTAAGCAATGTCTCAGCTTGTCTTGCTAAGACATTGATGTTAAGGTACTTTTTCAAATTTCAGTGTCGAGGCGTAAGGCCACATGATGAGAAGAAAATTGCGTGCCGACCAAGCCAAGGCGTCAAACGAATTGAAGACAAAGAGTCACCGCTGGCAAATAACAGCCGCAGCAATTGCTGCGGCCACCGTGCTCGGCTTTTGGGCGCCGGATGCGGCCGCGCTAGCCCTGGGCAGGATCACGGTCCAATCAGCACTAGGCGAACCCCTGCGTGCCGAGATCGACCTTCCAGATATCAATACCAGCGAAGCGGAGAGCCTTAAAACCGGCCCCGCCTCACCGGACGCCTTCCGTGCCGCCGGCCTGGAATACAGCCCGGCCCTCATCGGCTTGCGCATCACGCTGCAACGCAGGCCGGATGGGCGCATGTTCCTGCAACTGAGCGGTGACCGGCCGGTCAATGATCCCTTCATGGATCTGATTCTGGAAACAACCTGGTCGTCGGGCCGCATCGTGCGCGACTACACCATGTTGTTTGATCCGCCGGCGATGCGCGCAAGCCCTCCCGCGACGCCGACGGCGCCCCAAGTGGCTGCAACGCCCGTTCCCCAATCGATGCCTGCAAGGCCTTCCGTTTCAGCGCCTGCTACCCCGCCATCTCCGGCTGGCGTAGTCCGGGCAACGCCGGTACGTCCCGCCGGCCCGGCAATCACGCCTTCTACGCGGCCAGCCGCCGCGGCTGGTGGCCAGCAAGTCACGGTGAAGGCGGGTGATACGGCCAGCAAGATCGCCTCGGCCAACAAGCCGGCCAATGTCTCGCTTGACCAGATGCTGGTGGCGCTGCTGCGCGCCAATCCGGATGCCTTTTTGGCCGGCAATGTCAATCGCATCAAGGCCGGCGCTGTGCTCGATGTGCCCGATGGTGCCCAAGCTTCCGCCGTTTCAGCTGATGAAGCCGCCCAGACCGTGATTGCCCAGAGCAAGGATTTCAACGCGTTCCGCCGCAAGCTCGCATCGGCGGCACCGGCTCTGCAAGTTGCCGCGGCCGAGCGCAGCGCCAGCGGAAAAGTGCAGGCGCAAGTGGAGGACAAGAAGCCCTCGACGACGGCGCCGGACAAGCTGACCCTTTCCAAGGGTGCCATGCAAGCCAAGGCAGCCGAGGACAAGGTCGCCAAGGACGCGCAAACCAAGGATGCGTCCACCCGCGTTGCCGAGCTCTCCAAGAACATCAGTGACCTGAACAAGATCGGTGCCGCAGCCGCTCCTTCGGCTCCAGCCCTGCCTGCGAGCGCCGCCAAAGACGCCGCAGCTGCCGCGCCGGCCAGCCCGCCGGCGGCTTCGCCTGCATCTGCGGCCTCGCCATCGCCCACGACTGTGGCGGCGCCCATGCCTGCACCCGCGGCCTCGGCACCTGAAGCGATGGCATCCGCACCGGTGCCGGCAGCGGCGCCTGCGCCTGTCACGGCAAAACCCGTGGCCCCGCCGCCGACCGTGGCCGAGCCCAGCCTGGTTGACAGCCTCATGGAAAACCCGCTGATCCCGGCTGCCGCGGCAGCCTTGATCGCGGCGTTGGCAGGGTTTGGCATCTACCGCGCGCGCCAGCGCAAGAAGTCGGGCAATGTCGACAGTTCCTTCCTGGAGAGCCGTCTTCAGCCGGATTCGTTCTTTGGCGCCAGCGGCGGTCAGCATGTCGACACCAAGGACGATACCGCCACGGGATCCTCCATGGCGTACTCTCCCAGCCAACTTGATGCGGCGGGCGATGTGGACCCGGTCGCCGAAGCAGACGTGTATCTGGCCTATGGCCGCGATCTACAGGCCGAAGAAATTCTCAAGGAGGCCTTGCGCAACAACCCATCGCGCACGGCGATCCACGCCAAGCTCCTCGAAATCTATGCCAAGCGGCAGGATGTCAAGGCCTTTGAAAGCCTGGCAGCCGATGCACACCGGCTGACCGGCGGCACCGGGACCGAATGGGAGCGGATCAGCGAACTCGGGCGCGAAATTGACGCGAACAATCCCCTGTACCAGCCCGGTGGCCAGCCCACTGGAGCGGGTGTCGTCGCGGCAGCCGGTGCGGCCGCTTTCGCGCCGCAGGTGACGCAGCCTGATCCCGCATTGCAATTTGATGGTGCGGCGCCAGTAGACATTGACCTGGATCTTGATTTTTCGCTGGATGCGCCCGTCGCTGCGCCCGCATCGGCGCCGGTTGCAGAAGCAAGGGCCTCGGCCGCTGCGCCCTCGCCAGCCGACGAGCCCACAGTCGCCATGAACACGGTCGCCACGGTGGCGCCGTCTCTGGATTTCGACTTCGACACTTCCAGCGAAACAACGCAGAAGCTCAAGCCCAGCCCTGCAGCGCCGGAACCGGCCCCCTCGCCACTGCCGGACCTTTCCGAAGGTTTGACTTTTTCCCTGGATGTCCCGGAACCCGCTCCTCCCGCCGCCGCGCCAGCGCCGGCTTCAGCAGGCACGGACAAAGCGGCGAATGGCGATACGGGTGCGATCGAATTCGACCTCGGTTCGCTGACGCTGGACCTGGATGCATCGACGCCTGCGCACACCCCCTCTATCACCGTGGAGAGTGCCGAGGATGACCCGCTGGCCACCAAGCTGGCTCTGGCCGAAGAGTTCAACGCGATCGGCGACTCTGACGGTGCGCGTGCGCTCGTGGAAGAAGTCATTGCCGAGGCCTCCGGCAGCTTGAGGACCAAGGCTCAGCGTCTGCTCACGACACTTGGCTAAGGCGGCCGCAACGGCAATGCGCCGGTGCGGCCCGTTTCAGAGCTCCCCATGCGGCTTGCGCTAGGCATCAGCTACAACGGGCAGGCCTATGAAGGCTGGCAAAGCCAGCTCTCGGGCCGGACCGTACAGGACAAGCTTGAAACCGCACTGTCCCAATTCACCGCGCAACCGGTTTCAACGATTTGCGCCGGCCGGACCGATGCGGGTGTGCACGGCCTGATGCAGGTTGTGCATCTGGACACGGAACTGCAACGAGACACCTTCTCCTGGATACGCGGCACCAACCGCTTCCTGCCGCGCGATATTTCAGTGCAATGGGCCCAGCCGGTGCCCGATGCATTCCATTCGCGCGCCAGCGCCATTGCCCGTCGCTACGCCTATGTGCTGCTGGAGTCACCGGTGCGCCCCAGCGTGGAAAGCGGCCGCGCCGGCTGGGTGTTCCGCCCGCTCGATGCCGGCGCCATGCAGGAGGCTGCGACACTGCTCCTGGGCGAACACGACTTCACTTCGTTTCGCGCCTCCAGCTGCCAGGCCAAGACGCCGGTCAAGACCATGCAACGCATCGCCATCAGCCGGCGTGGCGCCTACTGGCGCTTCGAGTTCGAAGCCACTGCCTTCCTGCACCACATGATCCGCAACATCATGGGGTGCCTGCTCGTCGTCGGCCATGGCCAGCAGCGGCCTGGCTGGATCAGCGATGTCCTGGCCGCACGCGACCGCGACGCCGCGGCACCGACCTTTTCCCCTGACGGTCTGTATTTCCTGGGCCCTATGTACGAAGCGAAATGGGGCTTGCCCGAGCGCACGGCTGCGTATGATTGGCTCCCATGAGCCCAGACTTTTCATCGCCCCCGCGCACCCGCATCAAGATCTGCGGTCTGACCCGCGAGCAGGACGTGGACGCGGCGGTAGCCGCCGGCGCCGATGCGGTTGGCTTTGTGATGTATGAAAAAAGCCCGCGCTGCATCTCGCCCGAGCGGGCGGCCGAGCTGGCGTGCCGCCTGCCACCGTTCGTCACGCCGGTACTGTTGTTCGTCAATGCGCCCGCCTTCAACGTGCTCGCGGCCTGCGCCCGAGTGCCGAACGCTGTCGTGCAGTTCCACGGCGACGAGACGCCGGCACAGTGCCATGACGCCACGGCAGGCGGCGCCCGCCCCTTCCTGCGCGCTGCGCGCATTCCCCTGGACGAGGCCACGCCGTTCGACTTGGTAAAATTCGCGTCGGACTATTCAAATGCCCAAGCCATCCTGCTCGATGCCCATGTCGAGGGTTATGGCGGCGGCGGGAAAGCATTCAATTGGTCACGTCTTCCAACAAGCGTCAGCTCTCATCTCGTTTTGTCTGGTGGACTCACGCCTGCAAACGTGACCGATGGCATCGTGCAAGTACGGCCGCGTTGCAAAACGCTGGCCGTTGACGTCAGCTCCGGCGTCGAAGTGTCCGCCTACGCAGGGGGAACCCTCAAGGGCATCAAGGACCCGGAAAAGATCCATCAGTTTGTCGCCGCGGTTCGCGCCGCCGACAGGCAACTTGCACAGGTAACCCATGTTCGAATACCACCAACCTGACCCGACAGGCCATTTCGGGAAATACGGCGGCAGCTTCGTCAGCGAGACGCTGACCCACGCCATCAACGAGCTGCGCGAGGCCTACGCCAGGTACCAGCACGACCCTGAATTCCTCGCGGAATTCAAGTACGAGCTGGCTCACTTCGTCGGCCGCCCCTCGCCCATCTACCATGCCGCGCGCATGAGCCGCGAGCAAGGCGGCGCGCAGATATACCTCAAGCGCGAAGACTTGAACCACACGGGCGCACACAAGGTCAACAACACCATCGGCCAGGCCATGCTGGCCAAGCGCATGGGCAAGCCGCGCGTCATCGCCGAAACCGGCGCCGGCCAGCACGGTGTGGCCACCGCCACCATCTGCGCGCGCTACGGCATGGAATGCGTGGTCTACATGGGCAGCGAAGACGTCAAGCGCCAAAGCCCCAACGTGTACCGCATGAACCTGCTGGGCGCCACGGTCGTGCCGGTGGAGTCCGGCAGCAAGACCTTGAAGGACGCACTCAACGAAGCCATGCGCGACTGGGTGACCAACGTGGAGAACACGTTCTACATCATTGGCACCGTTGCGGGTCCGCATCCCTACCCGATGATGGTGCGTGATTTCCAGAGCGTGATCGGCGAGGAGTGCTTGAAGCAGATGCCCGAATTCACCGGCGGCAAACAGCCCGATGCCGTGGTTGCCTGCGTGGGCGGCGGCAGCAACGCCATGGGCATCTTCTACCCCTACATTCCGCATGAGGGCACCCGCCTGATCGGCGTCGAGGCCGCTGGCGAAGGCATGGACACATCCAAGCATTCAGCCTCCCTGCAGCGCGGCAGCCCCGGTGTACTGCATGGCAACCGCACCTACATCCTGCAGGACGACAACGGCCAGATCACCGAGACCCACAGCGTCAGCGCCGGTCTGGACTACCCCGGCGTCGGCCCTGAGCATGCCTGGCTCAAGGACATTGGCCGCGCAGAATATGTGGGCATCACCGACAAGGAAGCGCTTGAAGCCTTTCACTACCTGTGCCGTACCGAAGGCATCATTCCCGCACTCGAATCCAGCCACGCCGTGGCCTACGCGATGAAGCTCGCCAAGACCATGCGGCCCGATGAGACCATTCTGGTCAACCTGTCCGGGCGCGGCGACAAGGACATCGGCACCGTCGCCGACCTCGCGGGCGTGGACTTCTACGACCGGCCTTCGATGCGCGGTCTGCAGGTGAAAGGCGGAAAACTATGAGCCGCATTGACGCTACGCTCTCCGCACTCCGGGCCCAGGGCCGCAAGGCCCTGATCCCTTACGTCACTGCGGGCTTCCCATTTGCCGACATCACGCCCGAACTGATGCACGGCATGGTCGACGCAGGCGCGGACATCATCGAACTCGGCGTACCATTTTCCGACCCCATGGCCGACGGCCCGGTGATCCAGAAGGCCGGTGAAAAGGCGTTGACCTTCGGCATCGGTACCGTGCAAGTGCTGGACATGGTGCGCACCTTTCGCACCAGCAACCAGAAAACGCCTGTCGTGCTGATGGGCTACGCCAACCCGGTTGAGCGCTACGACCTGATACACGGCAAGGACGCCTTCATCCGCGACGCCGCCGCCGCGGGCGTCGACGGAGTCCTGGTGGTGGACTATCCGCCCGAGGAGTGCGAGGAGTTTGCCGCCAAGCTCAAGGCGAACAGCATGGACCTGATCTTCCTGCTGGCGCCCACCAGCACCGACCAGCGCATGCAGCAGGTGGCGCGCGTGGCCAGCGGCTACGTCTACTACGTCTCGCTCAAGGGTGTGACCGGTGCCGGCCACCTGGACACGGGCGCGGTAGAACAGATGCTGCCGCGCATCCGGGCGCATGTGAAAGTGCCTGTCGGCGTGGGCTTTGGCATCCGCGACGCGGCCACGGCCAAGGCCGTTGCCAAAGTGTCCGATGCCGTGGTCATCGGCACGAAGATCATCCAGCTGATTGAAAACGAAGCGCGCGGCAACGTGGTTGCGGCGGCCGCGGATTTCCTGCGCGGAATCCGCGGCGCCCTCGACGCATAATGCACTTTTTGGGACTTGGCGGGGCTTGCCCTGCCCCACTACTGACTGGAAGCAACACATGAGTTGGCTCGAAAAACTTCTTCCCCCGAAAATCCAGCCGACCGACCCGGCTGACCGGCGCCAGGTGCCCGAGGGCCTGTGGATCAAGTGCCCCAGTTGCGAGACCGTGCTCTACAAGACCGACCTGGAGCACAACCAGAACGTCTGCCCGACCTGTAGCCACCATCACCGCATCGGTGCGCGCGCCCGGCTCAACGGGTTCCTGGATGCCGAAGGCCGCTATGAGTTGGGCCAAGAGGTTATTCCGGTAGACGCGCTCAAGTTCAAGGACAGCCGCAAGTACCCCGAACGCCTGAAGGAAGCGCTGGAGAATACCGGCGAGACCGATGCGCTGGTCGTCATGGGCGGGGCCGTACACAGCATCAGCCTGGTCGCGGCCTGCTTCGAGTTTGAATTCATGGGCGGGAGCATGGGCAGCGTGGTGGGCGAGCGCTTCGTGCGCGGCGTGGAAACCGCCATCGAGCAAAAGGTGCCTTTCATCTGCTTCACCGCCACGGGCGGCGCCCGCATGCAAGAGGGCCTGCTGTCGCTCATGCAGATGGCCAAGACCAATGCCGCGCTCACGCGGCTCGCAAAAAAGGGCCTGCCCTACATCAGCGTGCTGACCGACCCGACGATGGGCGGCGTATCCGCCGGCTTTGCTTTTGTGGGCGACGTGGTGATTGCAGAGCCCAAGGCCTTGATCGGCTTTGCCGGGCCGCGCGTGATCGAATCGACGGTGCGTGTCACGCTGCCCGAAGGGTTTCAGCGCGCCGAGTTCCTGCTGCAAAAGGGTGCAATCGATTTCATCTGCGATCGGCGCGAACTGCGCAAAACCATCGCCAGCACACTGGCCATGCTGCAGCGCCAGCCGGCAGACGCCGTGGCCTGAATCTGAAAGGGCAAGCCGCGCTGTTTTGGAGCCGCTGCTCAGCGCAGCAGCAGCCCGGCTTGCACATGCCCCAGCACGATCGCCAAGACCTGCAGCAAAACCAGCAGCACCAGCGGCGACAAATCCACCCCACCCAGCAGCGGGAGCAATCGCCGGATCGGCCGCAACGGCGGTGCGCACAGGCGTTCCATCACCTCCGTGAGCGGGGACCGGGCCTGCACCCAAGACAAGATCGCATAGACGATCAACAAGCCCGTCAGCCCGGAAATGACGAGGCGAACCAAGCCAAATACGGCAAGAACCGGCAGCATGGCCAACCCACCGCCGCCGCCAGCTAGCAGCCACAGCAGCACATATTGGATCAGCACCAGCAAGAACGCCGCCACAAGACTGGCCAAGTCCCAGCGCCCGGCACCCGGCACGATGCGCCGCAGCGGCAGCACCAGCCAATCGGTCAACGCAAAAACCAGACGGCCAACCGGATTGCCGAATGGCACGCGC
>DATILI010000171.1:0-13921 GCA_035476635.1 Burkholderiaceae bacterium
TGGCCGGGATCGTCGCGGCACAGGTCGGCAGCGTGGTCTTGCACCACCAGCCACCATTGGCGCTCCGCCGCTGGCGCGTCGCGAAAGCGGAAGTGAACCACCGTGCGCTGGCCGTCGGGAAATTCGTCCACGAGCGCGAAGCGGCGGATGTCCCACATCAGGAAGCCGGCATCGAGCTGCTCGCGCCGCAGGCGGCTGCCGATCCAGCGCGCGCCCCATTCGCCGATGCCCACCACGATCGGCCGCAGTTCCTCGCCAGCCGGCGTGAGATGGTATTCCCAGCTCTTGTCGACCCGGCGGCGCTCGATCACGCCGATGGCCTCCAGCTTGCGCAGCCGTTGCGTCAGCAGCGTTGCCGACATGCGGGGCACACCGCGGTGGATGTCGTTGAACCGGTGGCTGCCACACAGCAATTCGCGCACCACCAGGGGCGTCCACAGCTCGCCCAGCACTTCGGCGCCCCGGGCAACGGTGCAGAACTGCATGTAGTCGATCATGCGCAAAGTCTACAGCGCTGCTGCCGGCAAGGCGACTCCAGATTCTGGACTTGAGGGTTCGGCGCGCAAGGCCTAACTTGGCGACGGCCGATGCATTTCGCACCGGCAGTGTTTCCAAGGAGAAACGTCATGGTTGAAACCCTCAATGCCCCCACGCCGGCCGTCTTCGATGCCGACAAGTTCCGCCAGACCACGCGCGCCCAATGGGAGGCCGCCGCCGAAGCATGGGACCGCTGGTCGCCGCTGCTGGCGGATTGGCTGGGCTCCGCAACGCAAGCCCTGCTGGAGATGACACAGATCGGCCCCGGTTCGCGTGTGCTTGACGTTGCCGCCGGCGCCGGCGAACAGACGCTGCTGGCCGCGCGCCGCGCCGGGCCCAGCGGCCACGTGCTGGCCACCGACCTCTCGCCCACCATCCTGCGCTACGCCAAGGCGGCTGCGCAGCATGCCGGCCTGTCCAACGTCGAGACGCGCGAGCTGGACGGCGAGCGCCACGACCTGCTGCCCGAGGCGTCGTTCGACGCCGCGATCTCGCGCGTGGGGCTGATCTATTTCCCCGACCAGCAGCGCGCACTGGCGGGCATTCGCCATGCATTGCGGCCAGGCGGGCGCTTTGGCGCTGTGGTGTATTCCACACCGGAGAAAAACCCCTTCTTCGCGCTGCCCATCGGCATCATCCGCCGCCGCGCGCAGCTGCCACCCCCATTGCCGGGTCAGCCCGGGCCGTTCTCATTGGGCGGTGAAGGCGTGCTGGCACGCACGCTGGAACAGGCGGGATTTCATGACGTGCAGGTGCGCAAGGTCGATTCCCCGGTACGCGTGCCCACGGCAGCCGAGTGTGTGCGGTTCGAGCGCGAGTCGTTCGGTGCGCTGCACCAGATGATGGCCGGCATGTCAGACGACGAGCGCGCCGAAACCTGGGATGAGATCCAGCGTACCTTGGCCCGCTTCGAGACCCCGCAGGGCGGTTTCGTCGGTCCTTGCGAGATGCTGGTCGGCGTCGGCACGCGTTGACGAGGCACGGCTGGAAGTCCCGGCAGCGGGACTTCCTACTACCAGGTCACCCCGTAGTGGCCATAGACCCGCTGGCCATACTCGTCGTTGTAGTCGGGGGCCTGGTTTTGGGCAAAGCGTGGTGCCTTTTCGAGTTGCTCTTTTGCAATTGGCACGACATAGCCGTCGAGCTCCGTGTCGTAGGCAAGCAGCGTCCACGGTACCGGATAGAGATCGCTGCCCATTCCGAGGAAACCTCCGAATTCGAGATTGGCATAGCGCACCAGGCCGGAACGCTTGTCGATGATGAGATCGTCGATCGACCCCAGCTTTTCGCGCTCTCCGTTGTAAACAGCCGTACCTTCAACTTTGTCCGATGAAATGAGGGGGTTTCCCATGATGAAGCTCCTTCAAGGCGCCTGCTGGCAAATGGCAGCAGGTCTGTTGTCTTTATCGATGAATCAGTTGAAGTCCACCGTCAGCGAAAGCGCAGCACGCGCGTAGGATTTTGCAGATGCATCGGCCTTCCAGCCTGGCTTGCGCGCAGCAAGCGGCGTTGTCCGACACGCCGGCGCGGCCGCAGCCGGTACTGTGGAGCCACCATCCTGCATTTCGCCTCATTTCGCCAGTCACCGCCGCCGAGCCCATCCGTATGTCCACCACCGTGCTGCCGGGTTCCTCGTCCACCGCTTCCGATCCCGCGTCCAGATCGGGCGGCTCCGGGCTGTCCATGCTGGCCTGGCGGCAGTTCCTTGCCGTTGCCAAACCCTACTGGCTTGGCAGCCAGAAAAAACAGGCTTGGGGACTTCTTGCACTCCTGATTGGCTTGATGCTGTGCGAGACGCAGCTGGCCGTGCTGCTGGTCGAGAAGTCCGGAGAGATGACCTCGGCGCTCGCAAGCCACGACACCGATCGGTTCTGGCGCGCGGTACGGGCCGCGCTCATCGTGCTCGCGTTCGCGGTACCGGTCTACGCGCTTTACTACTACATGCGCGACAACTTCGCCAACGTCTGGCGTCGATGGCTCACCAGGCGCTTCGTGCAGGGCTACCTGGAAGGCCGCAACTACTACGCGCTCGCCGCGCAGGGAACGCTGGACAACCCGGACCAGCGCATCAGTGAAGATATCAACACCTTTACCGGACGGTCCACCAACTTCCTGCTCATCTTCCTGGGCTCGAGCATGCAACTGGTGGCCTTCAGCACGGTCTTGTGGAGCCTTTCGCGCCCGTTGGTGGCTTTCCTGGTCGTCTATGCAGTGCTGGGTACCTTCCTCGCGCTGTACCTGTTTGGCCGGCCCCTGATCCAGCTCAATTTCTGGCAGTTGCGCCGCGAAGCGGATTTCCGTTTCGGACTCATGCGGATACGCGAGAACGCTGAATCGATTGCGTTCTACGGCGGCGAAGCGCAGGAACGCGAATACCTGGACACCCGGTTCGCAGCCGTCTTTCGCAATTTCGCACGGCTCATCAGGAAGCAACGCACGCTGAATCTTTTTCAGCGCGCGTTCAGCCAGCTCACACTGGTGATTCCCAGCGTGATCCTGGCCGAACGCGTACTCTCCGGCGAGCTGGAAGTCGGGCGCGCGGTGCAGGCGGGTGGCGCCTTCGTCGCGGTGCTGGCCGCCGTCTCCGTGATCGTGGATAACTTCGAGAGCCTGAGCCGTTTCGTTGCCGGCATCGACCGCTTGAACGCGCTGTCCCATGCGGTGCTGGCCACGCCAGCCTCCCGCACCGCCGGCAACGAGCCCGACCCCGACTTCTTCGGCCCGATGCCGCAGGACCATTGCGCCTGGCCACGCCAGATCGAGCGCGACAGCGGCGATGAACTGGCCTTGAAGCAACTCACGCTGTACACGCCCGACGGCGCGCGGCTGCTGATCAAGAATCTGGACTTGCGCCTGGGACCGGGCCAGAGCCTGCTCATCACCGGCGCCAGCGGTAGCGGCAAGAGTTCGCTGTTGCGGGCTATCGCAGGGCTGTGGACAGCGGGAGCGGGAACAGTGCAGCATCCGCCGATGGAAGACCTGTTCTTCCTGCCGCAACGGCCCTACCTGCAAGCCGGCTCGCTGCGCAGCCAGATCCTGTACCCGGCCAGTACGACTCAACTGGATGATGCCCGCCTGTTGGAAATTCTCGAAGAAGCGCGCCTGCCCGGTCTCGCCGAACGCGCAGGCGGCCTGGACACCGTGCAGGACTGGGAAAAATGGCTTTCGACGGGCGAGCAGCAGAGGTTGGCATTTGCACGCGCCATGGTGCGCCAACCCCGCGTGTTGATCCTGGACGAAGCGACCAGCGCGCTGGACAGTGCCAACGAGGCAGCGCTCTACGCGCACGTGAAGAAGTCAGGCACGACGCTCATCAGCATCGCGCACCGGGAGACGGTCGCCGCGTACCACACCCACATACTTCATCTGCTGGGCGACGGCCGATGGGAACTGCGCGCAGCACAAGACCCGCTACATGCCTGAAGGATAGGTTTGCGGCGCTCCGCCTCAGTTGTTGCAGCGCGCTTCCAGCGCATCGATGAATGCGCGGTTCCAGCGGCCTTCCTTCATCGCGCGCATGGTTTCGGCTTCCGCGGCCAGGACGGCACGGGCCTTCTCGATCAGTTCTCCGGCGTCTTCCTGCGGGATCGCCAGCAGGCCGTCCTGATCGCCGACGATGATGTCGCCAGGATGGACCACCATGCCGCCAATCGACACCGGAACGTTGATTTCGCCCGGGCCGTCCTTGTACGGGCCGCGGTGCGTGACGCCGCGCGCGTAGACCGGGAATTCGCGCTCGCGCAGCTCCGCCACATCGCGGACCGCGCCGTCGATCACCACGCCGGCCAGGCCGATGCTGTGTGCGTAGTACGTGAGGATGCCGCCGACCACGGCGTTGTTGAGATCGCCCCCGGCGTCGACGACGAGCACGTCGCCCGGGCGGCAGAACTCGAGGGCGCGCAGATAGGTCAGGTTGTCACCGCCGCGCGAGCGCGCCGTCACCGCCGTGCCGGCCATGGTCGGGGCAACGGGGCGGTGGTAGGGATGCAGGCCGGCGGTGCCGATATTGCGGTGCATGTTGTCGCTGAGCGCAGCCACGGGGATCTCGCGCAGCGCGGCGAGGATGTTCTTGTCGGCCTGGATCGCCGAAGGGTTCTTGCGCAGGGCTTTGTAGGCGGTCATCGCGATTCCTTGGATCTGTCGTGGAGCCGGTTCATCGAAGTTCGGCGACCGCCCGGGCGATGCGCGTGCAGCCATCCTCCAGGATCTCCAGCGAAGTGGCGATCGACATCCGGAAGAATGGCGACAGGCCATAGGCCGTGCCGGCGACCACCGCAACGCCAACACTCTCCAGCAGGTACATCGCCACGTCGCCGTCTTCGTCCAGCCGCTTGCCTTGCGGCGTGGTCTTTCCGATCAGGCCGGCGCAGTTGATGTAGAGGTAAAACGCGCCAGGCGGCGGCAGGCAGCTCAGGCCCGGGATCGCGTTGATGCGCGCCAACGTCGCGTCGCGGCGCTGCTTGTAGACCGCCACGCTCTGCGCGACGAAGCTCTGGTCGCCGTTGTAGGCTTCCACCGCAGCGGCCTGGCTGATCGAACAGCAGTTGCTGGTCGATTGAGACAGCAGCGTGTCCAGCGCCTGGATCAGGTCGCGCGGGCCGGCCACATAGCCGACGCGCCAGCCGGTCATCGCATAGGTCTTCGACAGGCTGTTGATCACCAGCGTGCGCTCGCGCAGCTCGGGCGCAGCCTGCAGCAAGTGGGGCGTGCGCTGGCCATCGAAACGGATGTGCTCGTAGATGTCGTCGGTCATCACCAGCACGTGCGGATGCCGGGCCAGCACATCGGCGAGCGCCCGGTATTCCTCAAGGGTATAGGCAGCGCCGGTCGGGTTGCTCGGCGAGTTGGTGATCAGCCAGCGGGTCCGGGGCGTGATCGCGGCTTCGAGCTGCTCGGGCCGCAGCTTGAAACCGTTTTCCTCGGGGCAGGCGACGGTCACCGGATTGCCATCGCAGGCCAGCACCATGTCGGGATACGACACCCAGTACGGCGCCGGCACGATGACTTCATCGCCCGCTTCCAGCGTGATGGCGAACGCGCTGTAGAGGGTGTTCTTGCCGCCCGCGGTGGCCATGATCTGGTTGATCGGGTAGCTCAGCCCGCTGTCGCGCAGCAGCTTGGCAGCGATGGCCTCGCGCAACTGGATGGTGCCGGCCAGCAGCGTGTAGCGCGTCTCGCCCCGCTCCATCGCCGCAACGGCGGCCTGGCGGATGTTCAGCGGCGTGTCAAAGTCGGGTTCGCCGATCACCAGGTTGACGATCGACTTTCCCTGGCGGCGCAATTCGTTGGCGCGGTCGGAAGCTGAACTGCTGGGGGAAGGCTTGATGCGGCGCACACGCGATGCGGTACGAGGGTGGGTCACTCTGGATTCCTTCTGAATGCTCGATGCGGACATGCGCAACGGTACGCGCAGGCAGGCGATACGGCCAAGACGAGATTGGTCTGGTCGCATAGGTAGAGCTTATGAATGTGGGTGGACCCCGGGCGCGGCCTCGGGTTCGCCCGCTGGGAATCCTTTGGGGCAGTGGTAGGCTTGTCTCTTGCTTGTGGGAAAAGCGTGAACCTTCGTCGACTCAAATATTTCGTCAAGATCGTGGACGTCGGCAGCCTCACCCAGGCCGCCGAGATGCTCTACATCGCCCAACCGGCCTTGAGCCAGCAGCTTGCCACGCTGGAGGGCGAAGTTCGCCAGCAGTTGCTGGTACGCACCAAGCGCGGAGTCACGCCCACGGAGGCGGGCAAGGTCTTGTACCGCCATGCCCAGATCATCCTGCGCCAATGCGAGCAGGCAAGCGTCGACATGGACGCTGCCGGACGCAGCCTGAGCGGCCAGGTCTCGGTCGGCCTGGCGCCGGGGACAGCGGCTTCGGCGCTGGCGTTGCCGCTGGTGCGAACGGTGCGCGCGCGGCACCCTGGCATCTTGCTCTACCTCAACGAGAACTACGGCACCACCCTGTCCGAACTCATCATGAACGGGCGCATGGACCTGGCCGTGCTGTATGGCGACAAGGCCCACCACGGATTGACCTTCATGCCGCTGGTGAAAGAGCCGCTCTACCTGGTCGGCCCGGCCAGCGTGCCGGTTCCCGCGGACCCGATCCGGCTGGCCGATCTGCGCGAGATGGAATTGTTTCTGCCCCGGCCCTACAACGTGGTCCGCCAGCTCGTCAATGAAGCCTTCATGGGGCTCAAGCTTGCGCCGCGCGTGGTGGCCGAGATCGAATCGGCCTTTACCTTGAATGCCTTGATCGCCGATGGACTGGGCGCAACGATTCTTCCCGCCTCGATGGCGCGCGAGGTGGTGGCGGCCAGCGGTGCCTGGCTATGCCGCATCGTGGACCCGGTGATCGAGGCGCCGCTGGCCCTATGCCAGTCAGACCACCTGCCGTTGTCGGAGCCGGCCCAGGCGGTCAAGGATATTCTTCTGGAACTGGTCGCGGACCTGGTCGACCGCTTCGGCGGACCGGCGCCCGTTCCGGCGTCGACCCCCGCGTCGACCCCTGCGTCGACCCCCGCGTCATAAGCCAGCCTTATCGCCTCACAGCGAAACGGTCTTGGCGCTGCCGTTCGCCAGGCGCTACCGTTGCGCCATGGACTTGCAACAGATCAAGGCGCTAATTGATGCGCTGACAGAATCGGATCTGTCCGAGCTGGAATACAAGCACGATGGCAGCTCGCTTCGATTGGTGAAGCGCCCGGCGCCGGCAATAGCGCAAGCGGGCGACGGCCGATCACCAGCGGCCGCATCCGAGCCACCGCCTGCCGGTGGCGACGTGGTGCAAGCGCCCTCCCCCGAGCTTCGCGCTCCAGTCCACGGCATCGTCCATCTGCGGCCGTCTCCCGCCGAAGCGCCGTTCGCCGCCATCGGGCAGGTGGTCGCCGCGGGTCAGACGCTGTGCGTGATCGAAGCGATGAAGGTGTTCAACGAGGTTCGGGCGGAGCGCGCAGCCGTGCTGCAGGCCGTGCTCGTCGATTCCGGCCAGGAAGTCGAGGCCGGCCAGCCGCTGTTCCGGCTCGGCGATGCCGATGCCATGGCGAAGGAGCCCTCATGTTTGACACAGTTCTGATTGCCAACCGGGGCGAGATCGCCCTGCGCATCCAGCGCGCCTGCCACGCCATGGGCCTGCGCACCGTTGCGGTGTATTCGGAAGCCGACAGCAACGCAATCTATGTGCGCCAGGCGGACCAGGCCCTGTGCATCGGCCCCGCCGCGACGGGACAAAGCTACCTGAACCAGGCTGCGATCCTGTTCGCCGCCAAAGTCGGTGGTGCGCAGGCCATTCACCCCGGCTACGGATTCCTTTCGGAGAACGCGGATTTCGCCGAACGCGTGGCGCAGGCCGGCCTGGTCTTCATCGGACCCAGCGCGGCCTGCATTCGCACCATGGGCGACAAGGTCGCGGCCAAGCGCGCCATGCGCCAGGCCGGCGTGCCTTGCGTGCCGGGTCCCGACGAGGGCCTGCCGGAAGATGAGGCCGCGATCCGGGCGATTGCGCGCGAGCTCGGCTACCCCGTGATCGTCAAGGCCGCAGGCGGCGGCGGCGGGCGTGGCATGCGCGTGGTGCAGGAAGAAGGGATGCTCCTGGATGCGCTGGCGCTGACCCGCGAGGAGGCGCGGCGCGCCTTCGGCAACCCCGAGGTCTATATCGAGAAATTCCTGCTGCACCCGCGCCATGTGGAGATCCAGGTGCTGGCGGACAGCCATGGCAACGCGCTGTGGCTGGGTAGCCGCGACTGCTCGCTGCAGCGCCGCCACCAGAAGGTGCTGGAAGAAGCGCCCGCACCGGGCATCGATCCCGCGTTGATCGCGCGCGTCGGCGAGCGCTGTGCCCAGGCCTGCCGGCAGATCGGCTATTGCGGCGTCGGCACTTTCGAATTCCTGTACGAGAACAGCGCTTTCTATTTCATCGAGATGAACACGCGCCTGCAGGTGGAGCACCCGGTGACCGAGATGACCAGCGGCATCGACATCGTGCAGCAGCAGATCCGCGTGGCCCGCGGCGAACCCTTGGCGATGGCGCAGGACGATGTGGCCTGCCGGGGCCACGCGCTGGAATGCCGCATCAATGCGGAGGATCCGCAGACCTTCGCGCCGGCGCCGGGGGGCATCACGGGTTGGCAGGTGCCCGGCGGCTTCGGCGTTCGGGTGGACTCGCATGCCGGTGCCGGCTACCGGGTCCCGCCCTACTACGACTCCATGATCGCCAAGCTCATTGTCCACGGCGACACGCGCGAGGACGCCCTGGCGCGCATGCGTCTTGCCTTGGCCGAGATGTCGATCGAGGGCGTCGCCACCAATCTGCCGATGCACCGCGAGATCGTGCGCGATGCGGGCTTCTCGCGCGGCGGAGTCGACATCCACCACCTGGAGCGTTGGCTGCAGCAAAGGGCCGCCGCATGATGAAGCACGAATCCTGCGTCAGCTTTCTGGGAACCACTGCGGCGCTGTTCGAGGCGCCCGGCGCGCTTGGCCTGGCCCCGCAGCAACGCATCTGGGCCCTGGCCAGCGAGTGCGAGGCCTGGCCCGAGGTGCGCGAGGCCGTGCCCGGCATGAACAACCTCATGCTCACGTTTGTCCGCCCGCCGCGCACCGAGGCGGCGCTGGCCCTGTTCGAAAGGCGGCTGCTGTGCGCCTGGGACCGCGTGCAGCCGCTGCCGCTGGAAGGCCGCGTGATCGAGTTGCCCGTGGTCTACGGCGGTGGGGGCGGCCCCCACATGGACGACGTGGTCGCCCACACCGGGCTGAGCGTCGACGAGATCGTCGCGCTGCACAGCGCCCCGCTCTATCCGGTGTATGCGCTTGGCAGCCATCCCGGCTATTGCTATCTCGGCGGCATGGACCCGCGCATCGCCACGCCCCGGCGCAAGGTGCCCGTGGTGCGCATCCCCGGCGGCGCGGTCTCCATCGGCGGCGCCCAGACCGGCGTCTCGGCCTCCGACGGCCCGAGCGGCTGGAACACGATAGGCAGCACCTCGATGGCCTTCTTCGATGCGTCGCAACAACCGCCGGCCGTGCTGCGGCCGGGCGACCGGATCCGCTTTCGGGTCGAGGACGTCATCCGATGATCGAGATCCTTTCTGCCACCGCCCTGGCCACCGTGCAGGACCTCGGGCGCACCGGCAGCCTGCGCTGGGGCGTCGGCACTGCCGGCGCCATGGACCCGCTGGCGCTGGCCGCGGGCAACCTGCTGCTGGGCAACGACGCCAATGCCGCCGCCGTCGAGGTGCCGGTGTTTCCCTTCGCGGTGCGCTTTGTCCAGGCCTGCGCTTTTGCCCTGACCGGCGCGGACTGCCAGGCCCGGCTGGACGGCGCCCCGCTCCTTCCCTGGTGGAGTTGCGAGGCACGCGCGGGGCAGGTGCTGGCATTGGAGCCGCCGCACCAGGCCGACCAGGCCGGCGCGTGGCGCGCCAGCCGCGCCTATCTGTGCCTGGCCGGCGGCGTGGACGTGCCACCGGTGCTGGGTTCGCGAAGCACCCAGTTGCGCGGCGCCTTTGGCGGACTCGAAGGGCGCGCATTGCGCCAGGGCGACACTTTGCGCGCCGGCTCCGCGGGCCAGGCGAAGTGCAGCACCGGCTTCGGCCTCGTCCCGCCGGCGCTGTCCTTGCCGCTGCAGCTGGACGGGGTCGCCGCCATGCGCGTGTTGCCAGGCGCGGAGTACCGCTCTTTCCGGGAAGAATCGCGCGCGGCTTTCTGGGCCGGCGAATGGAAAATCACGCCGCAGAGCGATCGCTATGGCTACCGGCTTGCAGGCGAACCCTTGGTGCCCATCGAGCCGCTGGAGATGCGCTCGCACGGCATCGTGCCTGGCGTGATCCAGGTGCCCGCCGGCGGGCAGCCCATCATCCAGATGCGCGACGCCCAGCCTTCGGGCGGCTACCCCAAGTTCGGAACGGTGATCGAGGCCGACCTCTGGCGTCTCGGCCAGGCTCCCATCGGCAGCCGGGTGCGCTTTGTGGAAACCACCTGGGACGATGCGGTGGCTGCGCTGGACGAGGTCGAGCACTGGCTCGGCGAAACCCGGCGCCTGATCGGGCTGCACCACTGGCAATGCGCGAGGAACGCATGACGATTCCAGAGCTTCGCCAACTGGCGCAATGGCTTGCCGGCACCGACATCGGTTTGCTGGAGTTGCGTACGCCGCAAGCGCACATCCGGCTGCGCCGCACCGACGGACCGGACGGACCTTTTTTCGACGAGTCAGTGTCTGCCGAGGCGGAAACCGGGCCGCCGCCAATACCGGCCGCCGTGGCCCCGTCGGTCGGCGTCTTCCTGCACCATCATCCGCTGCGTGAAGCCGCCCTGGCAGCGCCCGGCGCATCGGTGCAGGCGGGCCAGGTGGTCGGGCTGGTCCAGGTCGGCGCACTGCTCCTGCCGGTGCTCGCACCCCAGGGCGGTGTCGTGGCCGCCATGGCGGCCGCGCACGGCAGCGTCGTCGGCTACGGCGCGAAGCTGGTCGAATTCAGGAGGGCGTGACGATGGACATGGATCTCAATGCCGATCTGGGAGAAGGTTTCGGCCCCTGGCAGATGGGGGACGACGCGGCGCTGCTGGAAGTGGTGTCATCGGCCAACGTGGCCTGCGGCTTTCATGCCGGCGACCCGGTCATCATGGACCGCACGGTTCGTACGGCCAAGGCGCGCGGCGTGGACATCGGCGCGCACGTGGGCTTCCCCGACCTGCAGGGCTTTGGCCGCCGCCCGATGCAGATCGACCCGAAAGAGCTCGCCACCCATGTCATCTACCAATTGGGCGCACTCGCAGGTATTGCAAAGGCCGCGGGGTGCCGCGTGACGCACATGAGCTTTCACGGCGCGCTGGGCAACCTCGCAGCCGCCGATGCGGCATTGGCCCGGCCGCTGGTGCGGGCGGTGGCGGACTTCGACCCCGAGTTGATCATCGCTTCGTCCAGCAGCCGGTCGATCGAGGAAGCCGCGGCGCATTGCGGGCTGCGCGTGGCCACCACCTTCCTGGCCGACCGCGCCTGCCAGGACGATGGCCTGCTGGTGCCCCGCCATCTGCCGAACGCCGTCATCCACGACCGCCAGGCGGTGCTCGCGCGCGTGCGGCAACTATTGGCAGAAGGGACGGTCACGACCCATGCCGGCAACAAGATACCGGTGCGGGCGCAGTCCATCCTGCTGCATGGCGACACGGCCGGCGCCGTGGACCTCGCCCGGGCCGTGCGCGGCGTGGTCGAAAGCGCCGCGAGCATCGTGCCGATTTCCCGGCAATTCGGTTGAAAGGGTCAGGCCCGCTGGAGCAACATAAGGGCGGCTTATCTCCTCACAGCCAATTCGTCTTGGCGCAAACGAGAACAGGCCGATACAGTGAATTCGAGACGCCACAAAAGGACAAGAATGCCATTCTCCGACTACAAGACCGCGTTGGTGACGGGAGCTTCCTCGGGCATCGGCGCCGCCGTCGTCGAGCGTCTGTGCCGTGAGGGCCTGCAAGTGCACGCCGTGGCCCGCAGTGCGGACAAGCTGGCCGAACTCGCAGCGCGCACGGGGTGCAAAGCACACGCAGTCGATGTCAGCGACCTGCCGGCCATCACCCGGCTTGCGCAGGAGGTGGAATTCGACGTGCTCGTGAACAGTGCTGGCGTGGACCGGCCGGGCTCCATCCTCAAGGCCGACGCCGAAGGCATCGACTTGCTGCTGGATGTGAACCTGCGCGCCGTGCTGCACCTGTGCCGACTGGTGGTTCCGGGCATGGTGGCGCGCGACCGCGGGCACGTGGTCAACATCAGCTCCATCGCCGGCGCCTACAACTTCGGCGGCAACTCCACCTACCACGCAACCAAGGCGGCCGTGAGCATGCTGTCGCGGCAGTTGCGCATCGACGCCTTCGGCAAGCGCGTGCGCGTGACCGAGATCTGCCCGGGCCGCGTGGCCACCGAGATCTTCGCCCATGTGCATGGCGACTCGAAGGAAACCTACCAGCGCTTCGTCGAAGGCTTCGAGCTGCCGCAGGCGGCGGACATTGCCGATGCCATTGCCTTCGCCATCGCGGCACCGATTGCCGTGAACATCGGGCACATGGAAATCACGCCCACGCTGCAGGTGCCGGGCGGCTTGTCCACCACGCGCCCCGGCCAGGCACAGCCCTGAGCCGAACGGGCCCGCCATGAAAAACTTCGATCTGATGGCGATCCTGCTGAATGCGGATTTCGGCGGGATGCTGGTCAAGGGCCTGCAGATGACGCTGAAGATCGCAGCGGGCTCCTGGCTGCTGGCGATGGCCGTGGCGCTGGTCCTGCTGACCGTGCGCCTCACGCCCAGCCGCCTGGCCGAACGGTTCGTGGCCGCCTATGTGTCCTACCACCGCAACGTGCCCACGCTGGTTCAAGTCATGCTGTGGTACTTCGGCATCTTCAGCCTGCTGCCCGATGGCCTGCAAACCTGGCTGTCCGAACACAACGCCGAGGCGCTTCTTTCCATCGTGGCACTCGGGCTGTGCCAGGCCGCCTACTTCAGCGAAGACCTGCGCTCGGGCCTGCGCGCCATTCCCAGCGGCCAGACGGAGGCGGCACGCGCCCTGGGCCATGGCTACATCAGTTCGATGCGCCACGTGATCCTGCCGCAGGCCGTGCGCAACGCGGTGCCGGCCCTGGTGAACCACAGTGTTTCGCTGTTCAAGAACAGCAGCCTGGCGATGGCCATCGGGGTCACCGAGCTGACGCACGCGGTCAAGGAAATCGAGAGCCAGAGCTTTCGAACCTTCGAGGCCTACTTCGTGGCCACGGTGGTGTACCTGGGCTTCTCGCTGTTGATCATGGCGGTCGGTGCCTGGCTGGACCGGCGCTACAGCATTGTGGGCACGAGGTAAGCCGTGCTGGCCGACATCTACACCATCCTGCGCGACAACTGGCTGCTGCTGTTGATCGGCCAGTACCCCAGCGGCCCGCTGGGCGGCATCGTCTGCACCTTGATCCTCTCGGTGCTGGGCATCGTGCTGGCCTTCCCGCTGTCGGTGCTGTTGGCGCTGGCACGCATCTCGCCCTGGCGCCTGGTGCGCTGGCCGGCCACCGGGCTGGTCTACCTGGCGCGTGGCGTCCCCTTGCTGATGGTCATCCTGTGGGTCTATTTCCTGGTTCCGCTGGTGATCGGCCGCAACGTCTCGGGTTTCACGACCATGCTGTGCACCCTGGTGATCTACGAGAGCGCCTATCTTTCCGAAGTGGTGCGTGCCGGCATCCAGGCGCTGCCCAAGGGCCAGATGGAGGCAGCCCGCGCGCTGGGGCACAGCCACCTGGGCGCCATGTGGCACGTGATCCTGCCGCAGGCGCTGTACAACATGCTGCCCAGCATGCTCAGCCAGTTCATCTCCACCATCAAGGAGACCACGCTGGGCTATGTCATCAACGTGCAGGAGATGACGTTC
>DATILI010000172.1:0-6322 GCA_035476635.1 Burkholderiaceae bacterium
GCATGGCTGGCATCCGCGTAATGGCAAGGCGCCCATGGTGCAGCCAAGGCGCAACCTATGCAAGCTAATGCATACCCTACATTGCCGAGCTCGATATCACCGCTCTTCCTGGATCACGTTGTTGGACTGTTACGCGCCGCCACAAGGCGCAGACATTGCACCAATGACCCTTACCACCCGGTCAGCTTCACTGTTGCACAAGATGTCGATGTCAAAGTGAGCTATCCAACGACGACGCTCAAATTATTCCGGTTGACCGCCGCCTTTGTTCCGAAACCCATGAAGGTCTACTCGTTCGAATACAGGCAGAGCGGGCAAAGCTGCAGCTATCGGCTGCTTGACATCACCAACGGCGAGATGAACGCAACGCCGGTGGCATTCACTGAACGCCAATGGCTTCGTCCTGTTGGTGAATCCGGGCCCTTTTGCAGCGCGCGGTAGGTTTCTGCGCCAGTTGCGGTCCATCGATCGGACGGGCTTTCCGGCATGGGGGTGGGATCAGGCCGACGGGGCGCTCTGATCTGCAACCGCGGTGGGGAGCGACAGGCGGCAAGGGGCCCATTGTTGCCGGTCGTCTCCGTTCGGAACCAGCCGTTCGTTCTCCGCTTTTGGGTCTGTACACTGAAACTCTTCACCAACAATGTCTGGGGCACTCCGTATGTCTCAGCTCTCCGAATGAATAGAAGCAATGCTCGCGGTTTCTTGAGGGTTGGCTGGTGGGCTGCAGTCGCCGCTATCACCATCCTTGTTGTCGCATCTTGGCTTGCTTCTTACATCTTTGGTGATTCAAAACCAGTCGAATCTGCCCATGGTCCAGCACCTGACCTCGAGGGACTCTCGACAGTGGAGCTTCGATTGCCAGCTCAGGAATCGGCCATCTCGCTCGAACTAATAGCCACCGTGAGTACAAACGTTCGACCTGGGGGACGGTCAGCATGGCGCGTCTACGTGAATGGCGAGCCAGGCAAGTGCGGGGGCGGCGCGAGCGGTGAAACAGCAGTCGCAGCACCCAATTCGCTCGACCACGGAGGTATGTTGACTTGCAGGATTGGAATTCAACCGCACACGCCATATGTCTTTCGGCTGGAAAGCCAGAGTGAGAAAACTGATGGGGCAACAGTTAGCCTTAGAGCACGGATACCCGCCACTAGCAAATAGTTGACCGCTAGCGGCGACGTTTTTCTGGGGTGACTAAAGTACCGCTTCTGGCCGGCCCCCGACCTAGCCTGCATCGCATTGTGCCTCGTTCACCATCGGGGCGCCGCCATGCGATGCCCGATCAGCCGCGGCGGTTGCAGACCAGGCCGGTGGGGCACTCTGCGGAGCGAGGTAAAGAAGGAGTCCGCGGCCATAGGCCGCGACGGGTGACACGAGCGCAGCAGAGTGCCCCACCGGCCTGGTCCGTCGCCAATCTCCGAACGCCTTCCCTGACCAACTGACGGCAGTTGTTCGACAGCCGTAGTCACCCAGCACATAACCGATCCTCAGGCCACGGTAGCCATCGCCTCACCCAGCCGCACCGGCCGCGTCGGCTCCCAATCTTCGTGAAAGCTCACCACGTTCTGCGGGAACAGCATCACCACCGTGGAACCCAGCAGGAAGCGCCCCATCTCATCGCCTTGCTTCAGCACGATGTTCTGGTCCGCGTAGTTCCATTCGCGGATGCTGCCGCTGCGCGGCGGATTCACCACGCCGTGCCAGACCGTGGCCATGCTGCCGACGATGGTGGCGCCCACCAGCACGTTCACGAATGGACCATGGGCCGTGTCGAACACGCAGACCACGCGTTCGTTGCGCGCAAACAGGCCCGGCACGCCGCGCGCGGTCACCGGGTTGACGGAGAACAGATCACCCGGCACGTAGATCATGCGCACCAGCCGCCCATCGCAAGGCATGTGGATGCGGTGGTAGTCCTTGGGCGCGAGATAGAGCGTGGCGAAATGGCCGTGGTCGAACTGCGCGGCCAGCGCCGCATCGCCGCCCACCAGCGCGCGCGTCGAATAGCTGTGGCCCTTGGCCTGGAAGATCTGGTCGTGCTCGATCGGGCCGAACTGGCTGATGGCGGCGTCGACCGGGCAGACGAACGGCACCTTGGCCAGCGGCCGCGCGCCTGCGCGCAGCGGGCGCGTGAAGAATTCGTTGAAGGTCGCGTAGCTGCGCGGGTCGGGGTTGGCCGCTTCGCCCATGTTCACGCCATAGCGCTTGATGAACCACGGAATCACGTTGTGCGTCCACCAGGTCGCGTGCGAGTTGGCGCAAAAGCCCGCGAAAACGGTGAGCGCGCGCTTGGGCAGCAGGTACTGGGCCAGTACGGCGAGACGGTCGGACACTGATGGCTACCCGGAGTTCGAGGAGTGAAAATTCTAGCCTCAGCACCGCGGCCAGCCGCTCTGGGCAACAATAGGGGCATGAATATTTGTTTGACCCGCATGCAGGGAGGCTCGCATGGCTGAGACTGGTGAAACCTCCGCTGCGCCCCGCAAACGCTCGCCCCCGCGTCGCGTGCAGGTGGCGCGCGTGCAAGAGCTCAGTCCCGCGATGCGCCGCATCACCTTGGCCGGCCCCGAGCTCGCCGGCTTTCCCGAGCACCTGCCGGCCAGCTACATCAAGCTGATCTTTCCCCTGCCGGGGCAGAGCGAGCCACCGGTGCCCACACCCGATGGGCCGCGACCGACGACCATGCGCACCTACACGCCACTGCATTTCGATGCCGCGGCGCTGCAGATGGACGTCGACTTTGTGATCCATGGCGAAGGTCCTGCCTCCACCTGGGCTGCACAGGCGCAGGTCGGGCAGCACCTGCTGCTGATGGGGCCGGGGCCGGGCTACAAGCTCGATGAAAGCGCGGCGCAGCACTGGCTGATCGGTGACGACAGCGCGCTGCCGGCGTTCGAGACCGTCCTCGCCGCGCTGCCAGCCTTTGCCGCAGCGCAGGTGCTGGTGGAAGTGGTGGATGCGCGCGAAGAGCGACCGCTTGGCGGTCCCGTGGCGACCGAAGTCCGTTGGCTGCCGCGCGGACCGGACAACACGGCCGCCGGGCAAGCCCTGGAAGCCGCTCTGCGCAACCTGCCGCCGCCGCCGCAAGCCCGCATCTACCTGGCCTGCGAGGCCGCGGCGATGCGGCGCATCCGCCAGCTGCTGGTCGACGAACTGGGCGTGCCGCGCAGCCAGATCGTCGGGCGCGGTTACTGGAAGCTGGGCACCGTCAACCACCCCGACCATGACTACGGTGAAGACGCTTGAAGACGCCACCCCGGTTCGCCATGCAAGCACCCCTGTTTGAAGCCAGTGGCCTCAGCAAGCGCTATGGCGATGCGACGGTCGTCAAGGACTTGTCCTTCGAGATCGCGCCCGGCGAATGCCTGGGCGTGATCGGCCCCAACGGCGCGGGCAAGACCACCACCATCCGCATGTGCCTGGGGCTGACGGTGCCCGACGCCGGCCAGATCAGCGCCCTGGGGCTGCGCATGCCGCAGGACGCGCTGGCGATCAAGGCGCAGTTGGGCGTGGTGTCCCAGTTCGACACGCTGGACCCGGATTTCAGCTGCGCCGAGAACCTGCTGGTCTACGGCCGCTACTTCGGCATGAAGGACGCGGCCATCCGCGCGCGCATTCCACAGCTGCTGGAGTTCGCCGCGCTTTCGCACAAGGCCGACAGCAAGCCCGGCGAGCTTTCCGGCGGCATGCGGCGGCGCCTGAGCCTGGCGCGCGCACTGGTCAACGACCCGAAGCTGCTGCTGCTGGACGAACCCACGACCGGCCTGGACCCGCAGGCGCGCCACCTGATGTGGGAGCGCCTGCAACTGCTCCTGCAGCAGGGCAAGTCGATCCTGCTGACCACGCACTTCATGGACGAGGCCGAGCGCCTGTGCTCGCGCCTGCTGGTGCTGGACCATGGCAAGAAGATTGCCGAAGGCCGGCCGCGCGACCTCATCGCCGAGCATCTGGAGCCCGATGTGGTCGAAGTCTATGGCGTTGGCGGCAATGGCGAGGCGGGCGTGCTCGCCGAGTCGCCGCTGAAGGCGCACGCCGCGCGCGTGGAGACCAGCGGCGAGACGGTGTTCTTCTACACCGAGAACGCCAAGCGCCTGCTTGACGCGCTGTCGGCGTACCCGCAGGTGCGCACCCTGCACCGGCCGGCGAACCTGGAGGATCTTTTCCTCAAACTAACGGGTCGGCAAATCAGAGAGGATGGCTAGTGATGGAAACTGCCTTGGCCGCTCCCCGGCTTTCGATTTGGCGCACGCCCGATCTTTCGCGGCGCTGGTGGCCGGTGTTCCTGCGCAATCTTCTGGTCTGGCGCAAGCTGGCCATTCCCAGCCTGGTGGGCAACATCGCCGAGCCGCTGATCTGGCTCATGGCCTTTGGCTACGGCATGGGTGCGCTGGTGGGCCAGGTGCAGGTGAACGGGCAGAGCGTGCCCTACATCGTGTTCCTGGCCGGCGGCTCGATTTGCATGAGCGCCATGAACGCGGCATCGTTCGAAGCGCTGTACTCGGCCTTCTCGCGCATGCATGTGCAGAAAACCTGGGACGGCATCATGAACGCGCCGGTGAGCCTGGACAACATCGTACTGGCCGAGATGCTGTGGGCCGCCTTCAAGGCCTTGTTCACCGTGACCGCCATCCTGGGCGTGATGCTGGTGCTGAACATCAGCCACAGCCCCAAGCTGCTGGTGGCGTGGCCGCTGTTGTTCCTGGCCGGCATCACGTTCTCGTGCATCGCGCTCATTTTCAATGCGCTGGCCAAGGGCTACGACTTCTTCACCTACTACTTCACGCTGTTCCTCACGCCCACAATGTTCCTGGGCGGCGTGTTCTTCCCGCTGGACCAGTTGCCCGGCGTGGTTCGCGCCGTGGCGCAGTGGCTGCCGCTGACGAACGCGGTGGAGCTGGTACGGCCCTTGTTCCTGGACCAGTGGCCCGCGAATCCGCTGCGTGGCCTGCTGGTGCTGGTGGCCTACGCCATCGGGGCGTTCTGGGTGGCGCTGGCCCTCACGCGCAAGCGGTTCGGCGGATGAATCCAACGAATTCTCCAGCGATCTCTGCGGAGTTCATCGCCATGATGGACCGCGGCGTCTCGGTCATCGCCAGTTCGCGCGACCAGGCCAATCGGCCCAGCATCATGCGCGCCGTGGGCAGCGCCGTTGCGCCCGATGCCAGCCTGGTGACGGTCTATGTCTCGCGCCGCCAGTCGCGCCAATTCCTGCAGGACGTGGCGGCCACGGGGCGGATTGCGGTGGTGTTCAGCGAGCCGTCCACGCACCGCACTGTGCAGGTCAAGGGCGTGCAGGCAAGCATCCGCAGCGCGGAAGCCGCCGACGAGCCCGTGCTGGCGCGCTACCTCGCCTCCATGGAGATCGAGATCCAGCGCGTGGGCTTTGGCCCGCCAGTGACGCGGGCGATGCTCGCATACAAGCTGGAGGACTTGGTGGCGATCAGCTTTGCGCCGGCGCAGGCCTTTGACCAGACGCCCGGCCCCAAGGCCGGTGCGCCGATGGGAGTCAGAGCATGAGCACAGCGCTCGGCGATATCCGCGCCTGCCTGGAGGGCGCCATTCCCGCGGTCATGGCCACCTGCTCGGCCGACGGCACGCCCAATGTGGCCTACATCTCGCAGGTCTTTTATGTGGACGAGCGGCACGTGGCCTTGTCGTTCCAGTTCTTCAACAAGACGCGCGAGAACATCCTGGCCAATCCGCATGCGACGGTGCTGGTGCTGCATCCGGTCACGGTGGCGTTCTATCGCCTGCACATTCGCTACCTGCGCACCGAAACCGAAGGGCCCCTGTTCGAGGGCATGAAGGCGCAGCTCGCCGGCATTGCGTCGCACAGCGGCATGGCCGGCGTGTTTCGCCTGCTTGGCTCGGACGTCTATGAAGTGCGCGAAATCGAAAGCGTGGAAGGCGAGCCGCTGCCGGCGGCGCCACCGCGCAGCGGCATGCTCAGCGCCGTGCGCCGCTGCAGCGAACGGCTGGCGCGCTGCACCGCGCTGGACGAACTGCTGAACGCCGCGTTGGCAACGCTTGCCGATTTCCTGGCCATCCGCCACGCCATGGTGCTGATGCTCGACGCTTCCAGCCAGCGGCTGTACACCGTGGCCAGTTGCGGCTACGCGACCTCGGGCGTGGGCTCGGAGATCGCCATCGGCGACGGCGTGATCGGCGTGGCCGCGCGCGAGCGCACGCCGGTGCGCATCACGCACATGACCAGCGCCTACCTGTACAGCCGCGCGATGCGCAGCAGCCTGGAAGCCAACGTGCCCGACCTCGGCCTGGAAACCGATATTCCCTACCCCGGTCTCGCCGAGCCGCACAGCCAGCT
>DATILI010000173.1:0-28970 GCA_035476635.1 Burkholderiaceae bacterium
ACCAGGTAGCCCAGGCCGCGCACTGTCTGGATCAGCTCGGCGCCGAGTTTCTTGCGCACGCCATGGATGTAGACCTCCACCGCGTTGCTGCTGACCTCGTCTTTCCAGCTGAAGAGTTTCTCTTCGAGTTGCGCGCGCGAGAACACCACACCGGGGCGTGCCAGCATGGGCTCGAGCACGGCCCATTCGCGTGCCGACAGGGAAACGGGTTTGTTGTCCAGGGTGGCCTCATGCGTCGCCGGGTTCAGGGTGACGCCCTTGTGCGCGAAGATCGGCTGCGCATGGCCTGCGCCGCGGCGCAGCAGGGCGCGGATGCGGGCCAGCAGTTCGTCGCTGTCATAGGGTTTGACGACATAGTCGTCGGCGCCGGCATCCAGCCCGGCGATGCGGTCGGCCACCGCATCGCGCGCCGTGGCGATCAACACCGGCATGGACTGGCCGCGCGCACGCAAGGAACGCAACACCTGCAGGCCATCGCGCCTGGGCAAACCCAGGTCCAGCAGCACGAGGTCATAGTGCTGCTCGCGCAAAGCGGTGTCGGCCACCACACCGTCTTTCACCCAGTCCACCGCTGAATGCTCGGCGCGCAGCACGTCGAGCACGGCTTCGCCGATCATGGAATCGTCTTCGACCAGCAGCAATCGCATGGCTTCGTTCCTCGCAACGCTGCAAATTATGCGGCGCGTTGCGGGCCGAAGCTTAAGCGCGGCTTAAGCCAGCCGCGTGCGGTGCCGCGCAATCTGCAGCCGCACCTGTTCGGGGGCGGTGCCGCCCAGTGTGTTGCGTGCGTTGAGCGAGCCGCGCAGGCTCAGCACGTTGTAGACGTCTTTTTCGATGCTCGCATGAAATTGCTGGAGCACGGAAAGCGGCAGCTCCGACAAGTCCACCTGGTGCGAAATAGCCGCCTTGACGGCGTGGGCCACGGTCTCATGCGCATCGCGGAATGGCAGGCCCTTCTTGACGAGGTAGTCGGCCAGGTCGGTGGCGGTGGCGTAGCCCTTGAGCGCGGCACGCTCCATGGCCTCGGGCTTGACAGTGATGCCGCCCACCATCTCGGCGAAGATGCGCAGCGTGTCCTTGAGCGTGTCGACGGTGTCGAACAGCGGCTCCTTGTCTTCCTGGTTGTCCTTGTTGTAGGCCAGCGGCTGGCCCTTCATCAGGGTGATCAGGCCCATCAGGTGGCCGACCACGCGGCCGGTCTTGCCGCGTGCGAGCTCGGGGACGTCCGGATTTTTCTTCTGCGGCATGATCGACGAGCCGGTGCAAAAGCGGTCGGCGATGTCGATGAAGCCAAAGCTCTGGCTCATCCACAGGATCAGCTCTTCGGAAAAGCGCGAGATGTGCACCATGGCCAGCGTCGCAGCGGCGGTGAATTCGATGGCGAAATCGCGGTCGCTCACGGCGTCCAGGCTGTTCTGGCAGACGCCGCCCATGCCCAGGGTGGCGGCCACGCGCGCGCGGTCCAGCGGGTAGCTGGTCCCGGCCAGGGCCGCGGCGCCCAGCGGCAGGCGGTTCACGCGCTTGCGCACGTCCAGCATGCGCTCGGCATCGCGGCTGAACATTTCCACATAGGCCAGCATGTGGTGGCCAAAACTCACGGGCTGCGCCACTTGCAGGTGGGTGAAGCCGGGCAGGATCACCTCGACGTTCTTTTCCGCGAGCAGCAGCAGGGCTTGCTGCAGTTCGGTCAGCAGGCCCCCGATCAGGTCGATTTCGCCACGCAGCCACAGCCGCACGTCGGTGGCGACCTGGTCGTTGCGGCTGCGGCCGGTGTGCAGGCGCTTGCCGGCATCGCCCACGAGTTGCGTCAACCGGGCCTCGATGTTCAGGTGCACGTCTTCCAGGTCGAGCTTCCATTCGAAGGCGCCGGACTCGATCTCCTGGCGGATCTGCGCCATGCCGCGCTCGATCGCCGCATGGTCATCGGCCGAAATGACGCCCTGGGCGGCCAGCATGTCGGCGTGGGCCAGCGAGCCGGCCAGATCGGCCTGCCACAGGCGTTTGTCGAAGAAAACGCTGGCGGTGTAGCGCTTGACCAGGTCACTCATCGGCTCGGAAAAGAGGGCGGACCAGGCCTCGGACTTCTTGTCGAGCTGGTTGGCGCCGGGGGCTGGGGATTGGCTGGAAGACATTGGGGGGCAATAATCGGGTTCTGACCCCGACGATTGGAATGAAAGACTCGCAAATTTTATCGGTCTTCCAGGACACGCCTGCGCAGGCGGTGCCAAGCCGCCCTATGGCAGCGCTGGTATTCGATGCCTGCCACGTGGGCGTGATCCTGCGCGCGGTGCTGTTCGTGGAGGCCGTCATCGGCGTGGGCGTGATGTTCGGGTCGGCTACGGCGCAGGATTGGCTGGCGCGGCTGTCGCTGTTGACCGGGGCGGCCTTGCCGGCCACGCTGGCCTGGCTGGTCGTGGCCTGCAGCCTCAAGAAGCCATTGTCCCGCGTGTCGCGGCCGGTGCAATATGTCGCGGGCGTGGCGCTGGGCGCGCTGGCCGGGCTGTATGGCTGCGCCATGCTGGCGATGCTTGGCGTCGTTGATCCGGTGCCCTGGGTGGCGTGCGCTTTTTTTGGCGCCCTGGCCTCGGCTGCGCTGGTGGCCGCGCTGGCGTTGCGTGCCAAAAGCCGGATGCCGGCCGATACCGCGGCGCGGCTGGCGGAATTGCAGTCGCGCATCCGGCCGCACTTCCTGTTCAATACCTTGAACAGCGCCATCGCACTGGTACGCGCCGAACCTGCCAAAGCCGAAGCGATGCTGGAGGACTTGAGCGACCTGTTTCGTCATGCGCTGGTAGACCAAGGCGAATCGGTCACGCTGGAGCAGGAAATTGCGCTGGCCGAGCGCTACCTTGCCATCGAGCAAGTGCGCTTCGGCGAACGCTTGCAAGTCGAGTGGACGCTGGACCCCGCTGCGGGCCAGGCCAGGCTGCCGCCGCTGCTATTGCAGCCGTTGGTGGAAAATGCCGTCCAGCATGGTGTGGAGCCCAGCGATACCGGTGCGCAAATCAGGATCTCCACGCAGCGCCGCGGTGCGCGGGTGGTGGTGAAGGTGACCAACACCGTGCCGGCGGGGCAGGGCCGGCGCGGCAATGGCGTGGCGCTGGCCAATGTGCGCGACCGCCTGGGCCTGCTGCACGATGTGCAAGGCCAGTTCCAGACTGCACTGAAGGACGGGCTGTACCAGGTACGTATCGAGGTGCCCGCGTGAACATGCGCACCCTGCAACGCAACAAGCAAACCAGCGCGAGGGCATTCTCATGACGCTCAAGGTTCTGATCGTGGATGACGAAGCGCTCGCGCGTTCGCGCCTGCGCACCCTGGTGGGTGATTGCGACGCCGTGGTGGGCGACGAGGCGTCCAATGCCGCGCAGGCCGTGGCACTGCTGCAACATGATCGCTTCGATGTGGCGCTGCTGGATATCCATATGCCGGGCGCCGATGGCATGACCTTGGCCCGCGCCCTGCACACCCTGCCGCATCCGCCGGCCGTGGTGTTCGTGACCGCACATGCGGAGCACGCCCTGCAGGCTTTCGAGCTGGAAGCGGTGGACTACCTGACCAAGCCCGTGCGGCTTGAACGCCTGCAGCAGGCCTTGCAGAAGGTGGAACGCAGGCGCAAGGCGGAGCAGGGACTGCAGGCCGACGTGGAAGCCAGTTCGCTGGTCATCCAGGACCGCGGCCGTACCGAGCGCGTTCCCCTGGACGAGGTGCTGTACCTGAAGGCCGAGCTCAAGTACATCACGGTGCGCACTTCCACCAAGAGCTATATCTTTGACGGCTCGCTCAGCGAACTGGAAGAGCGGCACGCCCCGCGCTTCATGCGCATCCATCGCAACGCCCTGGTGGCACGCCATGCGGTGCGCGCGCTGGAGAAGCACTTCGACCCGGAAGAAGGCGAAGGCTGGGCGGTGCGGCTCAAGGGCATTGATGAACTGCTTGCCGTCTCGCGCAGGCAGGTGGCGGCCGTGCGCGAGGCGATTTCAGCCTGAGAGCGCCATGCGGGAAGTTACACCGACCATGCTGGTTCTGAACCCGGCCAAGATCGTCCGCTGGCTGGCTGGTACCGCCGTGGCGCTGGTGGCTGCAGGTATTTTCGGCCAATGGGTGCGCCACGCATTGGGGCACGACCAGGTGTATGGCCTGGTTCCCCTGTTCGACCTGGATGGTGAGCGCAATATCCCTGCCTTGTTCTCGGTCTGCCTGCTGGCGTTGGCGGCCTTGCTGCTGACGGTGATTGCCCTGGTGATGAAGCAGCGCAAGGAACGCGGGGTCATCTGGTGGGCGTTTCTGGCCGTGGGATTCTTCCTGATGTCGGTGGACGAAAGCTGGTCATTTCATGAGCGGCTGGTGGTGCCGGTGCGCTCGATGGTCGGCAGCGGTCCGGGCAACTTGCTGCACTACGCCTGGGTGCTGCCCGGCGCGCTGGTGGCAACCACGGTGGCTCTGGCCTATCTGCGCTTTCTCATGGCACTTGCGCCCGAAATCCGGTATGCGTTTCTTCTTGCCGCAGGCCTTTACCTGGGCGGCGCGATCGGGCTCGAAATGGCGGGCGGGGCCTATGCCGCCCGGCACGGGGCTGACAACCTGGTCCACGCCCTTTATGCCGCGGTGGAGGAAAGCCTGGAGATGGCCGGCACGATCGTCTTCATCCGCGCGCTGCTCGCCTATATCGCGAAGGCGCATGGGGATACCTGGGTGCGCGTTGGCGCCGGGCAATAGCTACCGGTTCGCGAACGCGACGACCGCGGGCGCGCCCTAACCGGTATTGCGCAGCCCGGCCGCGATCCCGTTGATGGAGATGTGGATCCCGGTCTGCACGCGCTCGTCGACCTGGCCCTCGCGGTAGCGGCGCACCAGCTCCACCTGGAGGTGGTGCAGCGGGTCGATGTACGGGAACCGATGGCGGATCGAGCGTGCCAGCGCCGCGTTGTGCGCCAGGCGCTGCTTGTCTCCGGTGATGGACGTCAGCGCGTCGGCGGTGCGGTGCCACTCGGCCTCGATCGCGGTGAAAATTTTCTTGCGCAGGCGCGCGTCGCTGACCAGCTCGGCATAGCGGGAAGCCAGTGCCAGGTCGCTCTTGGCCAGCACCATGTCCATGTTGGACAGCAGCGTGCGAAAGAACGGCCACTGGCGGTACATCTTCTGCAGCAGCGCCAGTGCGTCTTTCTTCGGCAGCGTCGCGTTCTGGTTCAGAAACGCATCGACGGCCGTGCCAAAGCCATACCACCCCGGCAAGGTGAGCCGGCATTGGCCCCAGCTGAATCCCCAGGGAATGGCGCGCAGGTCTTCAATGCGCTGGCTGGCCTTGCGCGAGGCCGGGCGCGAGCCGATGTTGAGTTCGGCGATTTCGCGGATCGGGGTGGCGCTGAAGAAGTATTCGTTGAAGCCGGGCGTTTCATAGACCAGCGCGCGGTAGGCGTTCATGCTGGCTTGCGAGAGCTCGGCCGCGGCTTGCAGGTAGGCCTTGGTCGCGGGCTTGGTGGGCTGCAGCAACGTGGCTTCAAGCGTGGCCGCGACCAGGGTTTCCAGGTTGCGCCGGCCGATCTCGGGGTTGGCGTATTTGGAGCCGATCACTTCGCCCTGCTCGGTCAGGCGGATCTGGCCGCGTACCGTCCCCGGCGGCTGCGCCAGGATGGCCTGGTAGCTCGGGCCGCCGCCGCGGCCGACGGTGCCGCCGCGGCCGTGGAACATGCGCAGCTGGATGTTGTGCGAATTGGCCAGCTCGTCGAACAGGGCCACCAGCGCGCTCTCGGCACGGTACAACTCCCAGTTGCTGGTGAAGATGC
Source organism: Burkholderiaceae bacterium (assembly GCA_035476635.1). GTDB lineage: Bacteria > Pseudomonadota > Gammaproteobacteria > Burkholderiales > Burkholderiaceae_C > DATILI01. The sequence continues at coordinate 5,787 of DATILI010000173.1, forward strand.
CGCCGTCCTTGTTGCTGTCGGAGTAGCCGAGCATGATGTCCTGCTCGCTGTACTGGTCGTGGCGGCTGCGCTGCACCAGCCGGGCGATGCCGGGCAGGGCGTAGAAGCCACGCATGATGGGGGCGGCGTTGCGCAGGTCTTCGATGGTCTCGAACAGCGGCACGACGATCAGGTCGCACTCGGCCTGCTCGTCGAGCGTGCCGCGCATGAGGCCTACTTCCTTTTGCAGCAGCATCACCTCAAGCAGGTCGCTCACGGTTTCGGTGTGGCTGATGATGTAGTGCCGGATGGCTTGCGTGCCGAAGCGCTCGCGCATGCGCTTGGCGGTCTCGAAGATGGCCAGTTCGTTCTGCGCATGCTCCGAATAGCTGCCGCCCATGACGCGCAGCGGCCGCGCGTCGTTGAGCAGCTTGATCAAGAGCGCCTGCTTGGCGGATTCGTGCAGTTGCGCGTACTTGGGTTCCACACGCGCGGTCGCCAGCAGCTCGGCAACGACTTCCTCGTGCTTGTCCGAACTCTGGCGCAGGTCCACGGTGGCCAAATGAAAGCCGAATACTTCCACAGCGCGAATCAACGGGTGCAGGCGTTGCGCGGAAAGCGCCGCGCCGTGGTGGGCCAGCAGCGAATCGCGGATGGTGCGCAGGTCGGCCAGGAAATCTTCAGCAAGCAGGTAGCGGTTTTGCGGTGCGACCGCGTGGCGCGCAGCCTCGCCGCCGGTCAGTTCCTTCAAGGTGGCGGCCAGGCGCGCATAGATGCCGGTCAGCGCACGCCGGTAGGGCTCGTCCATGCGATGCTCATTGGTGTCGGGCGAGCGTTCGGCCAGCGCCTGCATCTCGGGCGATACACCGACCAGCCGCGCCGACATCGACAACTCGCCGCCCAGGTAGTGCACTTCGGTCAGGTGATGCCGCAGCGCCACCTCGGCCTGGCGGCGCAGCGCGTACTCCAGCGTCTGGGCGCTGACGTTGGGATTGCCGTCGCGGTCGCCGCCGATCCATTGGCCCATGCGCAGGAAGCTGTGCACCGGGTGGTTGCCGAGCTCGCGCTCCAGGTCGGCGTAGAGCTTGGGAATCTCACGCAGGAAGGTGGCTTCGTAGTAGCTGAGCGCATTCTCGATTTCGTCGGCAACGGTGAGCTTGGAAAAGCGCAGCAGCCGGGTGTGCCAAAGCTGCATCACGCGCGCGCGCAACTGGGCTTCATTGGCGGCGAGTTCGCGCGGTGTCAGCGCGTCCTTGGCCGACGGGGTGACCGCTGCCCGGGCCTTGATTTCGTCGCGCGCGGTCAGAAGCTGGGCAATGTCGCGTTCGGCGTCCAGGATGCTTTTGCGCTGCACTTCGGTCGGATGCGCGGTGAGCACCGGAGAAAGATAGCTGTTGGCCAGAGTCTGTGAGATCGCCTTGGGCGCGATGCCGGCCCAGCGCAGGCGCGCCAGTGCCACTTCGATGCTGCCCTCCTGCGTGTCGCCCGCGCGCTCGTGCACGGCACGGCGGCGGATGTGGTGGCGGTCCTCGGCCAGGTTGGCCAGGTGGCTGAAATAAGTGAAGGCACGGATCACGCTGACCGTCTGGTCGCCGGAAAGGCCCTTGAGCAATTTCTTCAGCGCGCGGTCGGCTTCGTGGTCGGCGTCGCGCCGGAACGCCACGGAGTGCTTGCGGATCTGCTCGACCAGCTCGAAGGCTTCCACGCCTTCCTGCTCGCGGATCACATCGCCGAGAATGCGGCCCAGGAGGCGGATGTCTTCCACCAGTGGGCGCTCGTTGTCTTTGGCCCGCCGCGACGGGGTGGTTTGGCCTGCTTTTTCCACGGGCTGGATCCTCGGGTTTGCTTAAATCTTGGGCAGCGCGCATGCTAGCATCGTCTTCCCCCAACGCATTACAAACAGGTTACGAGTTTGAGCAAGATCACCATCGCAACACGCGAAAGCCGCCTGGCCTTGTGGCAGGCCGAGCATGTCAAGGCCCTGCTGGAACAGCGCGGGCACAGCGTGGCGCTCCTGGGCATGACGACCCGGGGCGACCAGATCCTGGACCGCTCGCTGAGCAAGGTCGGCGGCAAGGGCCTGTTCGTCAAGGAACTCGAGGTCGCGCTCGAAGAGGGTCGGGCCGACATCGCGGTGCATTCGCTCAAGGATGTGCCGATGGATTTGCCCGAGGGTTTTTGCCTGGGCTGCGTGATGGAGCGCGAGGATCCGCGCGATGCCTTTGTTTCGCCCCACCATGGCGCATTGGCAGATCTGCCTGAAGGTGCCGTCGTGGGTACCTCCAGCCTGCGCCGCACAGTGCTGTTGCAGGCAATGCGCCCAGATTTGAAGATCGAGCCCTTGCGCGGCAACCTGGACACGCGGCTGCGCAAGCTCGACGAAGGCCAGTACCAGGCGATCGTGCTGGCTGCGGCCGGCCTCAAGCGCCTGGGGCTTGGCAACCGCATCCGCAGCTTCTTCGAGCCGGCCCAGATGCTGCCGGCCGCAGGCCAGGGCGCCCTGGGCATCGAGGTGCGTGCCGATCGGCAGGACTTGGTGGCGGCGCTGGCGCCGCTGGCACACCAGTCGACCTGGCTGGCGGTAGCCGCCGAGCGCGCAGTGAGCCGGGCGATGGGCGGCAGCTGCTCGATGCCTCTCGCTGCGTTCGCCCAGTTCTCCGGGGAATACCTGCAACTCGAAGCGGCGTGGGGCGATCCGCAATCCCGTGCGCCCCTGGTCAAGGCACGCGGCGCCGAAGCGGTGGCCGATCTGGATGCCGCTGCGGCGCTGGGTGTTGCCGTGGCCGGCAAGTTGCGTGCGGGTGGCGCGCGCTAAGGCGCACTTCAGTGCCCTTTTTTGACGACTTCGAGCCAAGAACATGCACACAATCGTGACCCGGCCCGAGCGCGATGCCCAGCGCTGGGTGCAGGCTTTGCGCGAGCGCGGGCTGGATGCGCTGGCGCTGCCGCTGATGGAAATCGCTGCGGCGGATGACCCCAAGCCATTGCACGCCGCGTGGCAATCGCTTGGGCACTACGACGCGGTGATGTTTGTCAGCGGTAACGCGGTGGAGCAATTTTTTGCAGCCAAGCCGCATGCCATTGAAGGCTGGTGCATCGACAACGTGATTCAAACCAGGGCGTGGGCGCCCGGTCCTGGCACCGCGGCAGCGTTGCAAAAAGCTGGGGTGGCAGCGGTGCTGACGGATGCGCCGCGGGTTGAGTCGGAGCAGTTCGATTCGGAGGCCTTGTGGCAGGTGGTGCGTGCACAGGTGCACGTGCGCTCGCGCGTGCTGATCGTGCGTGGCGCGGATGCCGAAGGGCAAGGTACGGGGCGCGGCTGGCTCGAGCGCCAGCTCGTGGCGGCGGGCGCGCAGGTGGACAAAGTCGAGGCCTACATGCGCCGCCCACCACACTGGAGCGCTGAGCGCCAGCGTGCGGCAGCGCAGGCTGCGCGCGATGGCTCGGTGTGGCTGTTCAGCAGCTCGGAGGCCGTTGCGAATCTTGTAAGCATGCTACCTGCGCAAACATGGGCAGCGGGGCGCGCGGTGGCGACCCATCCGCGTATTGCGCAGGCCGTGCGCAGCGCGGGTTTTGGTGTTGTTTGGGAGTCACGTCCGACACTGGACGCTGTAGTGGCATCGATAGAATCGGTTCGATGACGCCAGAGCCAACGCAGGACCCCGCAACCGCGACAGCGCAGCCCGTTTCGCCGACCGCGCCGCAGGTTGCGCCACAGCGCGGCGGGGTGGCGGTTACCCGCGCCGCGATTTATGCCCTGCTTGTGGTGGCGGGGTTGGCGTTGGCCATCAGCGTTCTGCTGTGGCAAAAACTCTCGGCCATTCAAGAACAACTGGCACGCCAGACGGCGGACTCCGGTGCCACGGCGGTCGAAGCGCGTGCGCTTGCCAAGCAGGCCCAGGAATTGGCGCGCGAAACGGCGGCACGCCAGGCCGTTGCCGAAGCCCGTGTCAGCGAAGTGACGCTGCAGCGTACGCAGCTTGAAGAACTCATGCAGAGTTTGTCGCGTTCGCGCGATGAAAACCTGGTGGTCGACATCGAGTCCGCGATCCGCCTGGCGCAGCAGCAAGCCCAATTGACCGGCAGCCTGGCGCCGATGCTTGCCGCGCTCAAGACGGCGGACCAGCGTGTGGCCCGCGCGGCCCAGCCGCGCCTGGCGCCTTTGCAACGCGCGATTGCGCGTGACATCGATCGGATGAAGGCGGCCAGCGTGACCGATACGCCCGGCCTGTTGGCCAAGCTCGATGACCTGGTACGCCAGGTGGACGATTTGCCGCTGATGAACGCGGTGGCCATGGTGGCGCCTGCGCGTGGCCAAACGGCCAACGAACCACCCTTGGTGGCTTGGTGGGAGCGCGGCCTGGACCTGGTGCGCAGCGAGGCGCGCAAGCTGCTGCGCGTGAGTCGCATCGAGCAGCCGGAGGCTGTCCTGCTGTCGCCGGAGCAATCGTTTTTTGTGCGCGAGAACCTGAAACTCAAGCTGGTCAACGCGCGCCTGGGGCTGCTGGCGCGCCAGCTCGAGTCGGCGCGCGCGGACCTTGCTTCCGCAAGCGCTGCCTTGAACAAGTACTTCGATCCAGCGTCGCGCAAGACGCAAGCCGCGGCCGGGCTGCTGCAGCAGGTGCAGGGGCAGATGAAGGCAGTGGAGTTGCCCAGGGTCGACGAAACCCTGGCCGCCCTGGCCACGGCCGCTGCAGGGCGCTGATCAAAAATGCGTGCTGCTCTCTGGATCCTGGCGCTGTTCGGCATCGCGGTGGCGATCGCGCTGTTTGCCGGCAACAACCAAGGCACGATCACCGTGTTTTGGCCGCCTTACCGCATCGATCTCTCGCTCAACCTCGTGCTGCTGTTGCTGGTGGCCGCCTTTGTCTTCGTGCATCTGGCCTTGCGCGCTTTGGCTGCGCTGTTCTCATTGCCTCGCCAGGCCCGTCGTTGGCGCGCGCAGCAAAAGGAGCGCGCCATGCATGTGGCGCTGTTCGATGCGCTTTCGCATCTGCTGGCCGGCCGTTTTTTGCGTGCGGCCAAGTCGGCCGACACCGCGCTGCGCCAGGAGAAATCGTTGCGTTCGGCCAGGGAGGCGCCGCCCCACGCCGCTCAATTGCGTACCCTGTCGCATCTGCTGCTGGCTGAAAGTGCGCAATCCCTGCAAGACAGAACACTACGCGACACCCATCTCCAGCAAGCCCTGGAGCCTCAGCGTTTGCGCGACGCGAATCAGCTTGTGCGCGAGGGCGTGCAACTGCGTGCCGCGCGTTGGGCACTGGACGACCGCGATGCGGCAGCCGCCCTGCGTTGGCTCGATGAGCTGCCCCAGGGTGCGCAGCGCCGCACACTGGCGTTGCGGCTGCGCCTGAAAGCCGCGCGTCAGGCGCGCCAGACCCCGCAGGCACTGGAGACCGCGCGCCTGCTGGCCAAGCACCGGGCTTTTTCAGCAGGTGCGGCGCAAAGCATTGTGCGCGGCCTGGCGCTTGAAATGCTCGGCGGTGCGCATGATCCGGCGCAGTTGCTGCGTGCCTGGAGCCAGTTGGACGAATCTGAGCGGAAAATGCCCGAGGTTGCGATCCAGGCTGCGCAACGCCTGCTGGCGCTGCAAGGCGATGTGGAACTGGCCCGGCAATGGCTGCTGCCGGTGTGGGAGCAGATGGTCGCGCAGAGCAACGCCTGGCCAGACAGCCAACGCATTCGCCTCATCCGTACGCTGGAGTCAGGGTTCGACATGTTGTCCACGACATCGGACAACCAGTGGCTGACCCGTATCGAGACCGCGCAGCAGCGCAATCCGCGCGATGCCAACCTGCAGTACCTGGCCGGCATGGTGTGCCTGCGGCACCAGTTATGGGGCAAGGCGCAGCAACTGCTGTCGCAGTCTGTTCACGGGCTGCAGGACAACGGCTTGTATCGCAATGCCTGGCGTGCGTTGGCGCAGTTGGCGGAAGAGCGCGATGACGCTGCCGCGGCTGCCAATGCATGGAAGCAGGCAGCGGGTACTTGAAGCGAATCCAGAAATGAAAAAGACGCGCCACGGCGCGTCTTTTTCGTTGATTGGACCAGCCTTAGAATGGCAGGCTCAGGTTGCGCAGATCACGCCGCGTTTCGACAAGGATCAACGGACCCTCATCCAGCACCACAGGCGCAGGCCGGTCGCGCGGCACATGCACCGCTTGCGGCTCGGCCGCGATGGCGGCGCGTACCGCTGCAATCTTGTCGGCATCCGAATTGACCCAGGTCAATCCCGAACTCGTCGCGACTTGTGCCAGTTCATCCATCGGCAGCGCAAACGGCTGGACCTTGGGCAGGCCGGCAGGGGCAGGAGCAGAGGCAAGAGTGGTCGGTCGGGCTGCGGGTGCTTCGGCGGCAGCAGGCGCTGCCTGGCGGGCTGCGCTCGGTGCCGAGACTTCTTGCGCCAAGGCCTGGTTCACCGAATTATCGGATGGGGCACTGGGCGCAGCGTCCGTGGGTGCAGCTTCTTCCCGGGGCGCACGCTCGCCGCGTTCCTTGCGGTCACGGCCGTAGCGGTCGCGCGAGCGGCGGTCCCGGCGATCGTCGCCTTCGGGCCGGTCAGCGCGCTCTTCGCGCACCGGGCGGGTGGCGCTGTCTTGCGCTGCGCCATCTGGTTGCTCGCCGGCTTGCAGGTTGTCACGGGTGTCCGCGGCAGCCGAAACGGAAGCCGCCGCAATCGCGGTGCTTGCGGCCGCAGCCGCGCTGGCTACCAGGTTTTCGGTGGTGCCAGCGGTTTCCTCGGTGCTGCGCGGGCCGCGTTCGTTGCGCCCACGCTCACCGCCGCGTTCACTACGTTCACCACGCTCGCCTCGTTCACCGCGCTCGCGACGGCCCTCGCCGCCGCGGCCGCGCGGTGCGCGGTCTTGGCGCTGTTGCTGTTCGCCACTTTGGGCATCGGGGCCCGCAGCCTCCGGGTTGGTTGGGGTGCCGGCTGCGGCGTTGTCCAAGGCGTTGGGTTTGTCGCTTCCGTCAAAGCGGCCACGTTCGCGTTGACCCGGGCGTTCGCCGCCACGGCCCTCGCGGTCGCCGCGTTCGTTGCGTCGCGGCTCGCCGTCACGGTTGCCCCGGCCTTCGGGGTTGCGCGGCTGTTGGCCGTCAATGGGCTCCGGTCGTGCATCCGCACGGGGGGCCTCGCCGCGCGGTTCACCGCGGCGGCCACGGCCGTCCCGGCCACCGCGGCCTTGTCCTTCGCCGTCGCGCCCGCCTTGGCCCTCACCGTCGCGCCCGCCGCGGCCGCCGCGGCGTCCACGGCCTTGGCCTTCACCGTCGCGTCCACTGCGGCCCTCGCCATCCCGGCCGCCGCGGCCTTCGCGTTTTTCTTCTTTCTTGATTTCCGCCACGGCAGCGGGAGCAGGCGCGGGGGCCGCAACCGGCTTGGCGCCGAACAAGCCCTTGATCCAGCCGAAGAAACCTGTTTCCGCCGGGACCGGCGCCGCCACAGGCGGAGCCGGCATGGGTTTGGCAGCCTGGGGCTTGACCGGCTCGGGCTTGGGCACTGCGATCGGAGCAGGTGCGTCGGGCAACACACCCTTGATCACCGGTGTTTGCTTGTTGGTGGGCTCTTGCGAGCGGCGCGTGACCGAGGTCGGATCTTCCATCTCTTCGGCCATCTTGTAGCTGGCCTCGATGTTGTCCAGGCGCGGGTCGTCGTGCTTCAGGCGTTCGAGCTTGTAGTTGGGCGTTTCGAGTGTCTTGTTGGGAACCATCAGCACGTTGATGCGCTGCTTGAGTTCGATCTTGGCGATTTCGGTACGCTTTTCGTTCAGCAGGAACGAGGCCACTTCAACCGGCACCTGGCACAGCACGGAGGCTGTGTTGTCCTTCATGGACTCTTCCTGGATGATGCGCAGGATCTGCAGTGCCGAGCTTTCGGTGTCGCGTATATGGCCCGAGCCGCCGCAACGCGGGCAGGGGATCGAGGCGCCTTCGCTCAAGGCAGGGCGCAGGCGCTGCCGGCTCATTTCCATCAGGCCGAATTTGCTGATGGTACCGAACTGCACGCGCGCGCGGTCTTGCCGCAGGGCGTCGCGCAGGCGGTTTTCCACCTCGCGGCGGTTGCGGCTTTCTTCCATGTCGATGAAGTCGATCACGATCAGGCCGCCCAGGTCGCGCAGGCGCATCTGGCGGGCCACTTCGTCGGCAGCTTCCAGGTTGGTGCGCGTGGCGGTTTCCTCGATGTCACCGCCCTTGATGGCGCGCGCGGAGTTCACGTCCACCGAGACCAAGGCTTCGGTGTGGTCGATGACGATGGCGCCGCCGCTGGGCAGTTGCACGGTGCGGGCGTAGGCAGATTCGATCTGGTGTTCGATCTGGAAGCGGGAGAACAGCGGCGCGTCGTCGCGATAGCGCTTCACGCGGGCGGCGTGTTCCGGCATCACGTGGGCCATGAACTGCTGGGCCTGGTCGTAGATGTCGTCGGTGTCGATCAGGATGTCGCCGATGTCGTTGTTGAAGTAGTCGCGGATCGCGCGGATCACGAGGCTCGATTCCTGGTAGATCAGGAAGGCGCCCTTGCCGCCCTTGGTCGCGCCGTCGATTGCGTTCCACAGCTTGAGCAGGTAGTTCAGGTCCCACTGGAGTTCGGGCGCGCTGCGGCCAATGCCGGCGGTGCGCGCGATGATGGACATGCCGTTGGGGTATTCCAACTGGTCCATCGCTTCCTTGAGCTCGGCCCGGTCGTCGCCTTCGATGCGGCGCGAGACGCCACCGCCGCGCGGGTTGTTGGGCATCAGCACGACATAGCGGCCGGCCAGCGAAACGAAGGTGGTCAGTGCCGCGCCTTTGTTGCCGCGCTCTTCCTTTTCCACCTGGACCAGCAGTTCCTGGCCTTCCTTGATGACATCGTTGATGCGCGCCTGGCTGACCGGCACGCCTTGCGCGAAGTATTGCTTGGAGATTTCCTTGAAGGGGAGGAAGCCGTGGCGGTCTTCGCCGTAATCGACGAAACAGGCTTCCAGCGAAGGCTCGACGCGGGTAACGACCGCCTTGTAGATATTGCCCTTGCGCTGTTCGCGTCCTTCGATTTCGATTTCATAGTCGAGCAGCTTTTGCCCGTCGACGATGGCCAGGCGGCGTTCTTCGGCCTGCGTGGCATTGATCAGCATCCGTTTCATGATGCGTTCCTTTTATAGTCAAAACACTACATGCCCTAGGGGGCAAACGATGCCGGAACTGACGCTTTGAAACGAAGGGAATTGCCGTGAAAGCCTGCGACTTGCCTGATATCTAGATCAGGAGCCGGGGCGGGGGCGCGTGGATGAGGGCGAGGGGGAGAGGATGTTGGCCCGCTACCAAAAGAGTAGGGGTTCGGTCCCGAAAGGCCGGGACGCGGCGCCGCTTCATGCCAAATAGCGGGGCCAAAAGCCACCGCAAGCAGGTATGAATCAGCACCAGCAACACAAAGTTTCTCGCTTCGATCCGTTCACAAGCGGGTGGCTTGCAAACTGGTATTCCGTATCAGTGTTTCAAGAGCGTCGGGTCAGCCGAATCTTCTGCATGCCAGCGCAAGCTTTGGCTTGCGATTTGCCTGCTAAACAATCCGGTGGCATCGACCTTCCAGCGCGGGCGCGGTGGGTGTGTGGACTAAACTCCAGACAAATCAACCACTTACAGCGTCACGCTAGTGAAACACATTATAGGGGCCAATGCCGCGCCCGCAACGCCCCAGGCCAAACTAGTCGAGGTGGATGACGACTCCGCAGGCCAGCGCCTGGACAACTTTCTCATCCGCCAGCTCAAGGGCGTGCCGAAAACCCATGTCTACCGGATCATCCGCAGCGGGGAAGTCCGGGTGAACAAGGGTCGTGCTGCCGCGGATACCCGGGTGCAAGCTGGGGACGTGGTGCGCCTGCCGCCAGTCCGCACTTCGGAAAAGGCCCAGGAGAAACTGGAAAAGCCGGCACCGGCGCGCGAGTTTCCGATTTTGCTGGAGGACGATTGCATGATCGCCATCGACAAGCCGGCCGGGGTCGCGGTGCATGGGGGCAGCGGCGTGAGTTTCGGCGTGATCGAGCAGTTGCGCCAGGCCAGGCCGCAGGCGAAATTCCTGGAACTGGTTCACCGCCTGGACCGCGAGACCTCGGGCATTCTGCTCGTGGCCAAGAAGCGCTCGGCCCTGACACACCTGCAAGACCAATTTCGCGAGCGCGAAACCGGCAAAACCTACCTCGCGCTGGTGACTGGCTCCTGGCCGGCCAACAAGAAGGTGATCGACCAGCCGTTGCACAAGTACCTGCAAGCCGATGGCGAACGTCGGGTCAAGGTCGTTTCGCAGGACGACCCGGACGGGATGCGCTCTATCACCTTGGTGAAAGTGGCCCAAAAGCTGGACGGCTTCACCTTGCTGGAGGTCACCATCAAGACCGGCCGCACGCACCAGATTCGAGTGCACCTGGCTTCGGCTGGCCATCCAATTGCCGGGGACGACAAATATGGCGACTTCGAACTGAACAAAACCTTGCAAAAGCGGGGTCTCAAGCGCATGTTCCTGCATGCGTGGCGGTTACAGTTCCAGCACCCTGTCGTCGCCGAGCGCATCGAATTGCGCGCGGACCTGCCTCCTGAACTCCAAGCCTTTGTCAGCCATGTCACGCCCTCGCCAATATGACCTTATTGCCTTTGACTGGGACGGCACGCTGTTTGATTCCACCAAGATCATCACGCGCTGCATCCAGGCCGCCGTGCGCGACGTGGGTGGCACGGTGCCCAGCGACAAGGATGCCTCGTTCGTGATCGGCATGGCGCTGATGGAGGCGCTGGCGCACGCTGCGCCCGATGTTCCCCCGCAGAAGTATCCCGAATTGGGCGCCCGCTATCGCCACCACTACATGGTGCACCAGAACGACATCGTTCTGTTCGACGGCGTGTTGCCGCTGCTGGCCGAGCTCAAGGCGCGGCACCATTGGCTGGCCGTGGCCACCGGCAAGTCGCGCCGCGGCCTGGACGAAGCGCTTCAGATCGCGGAACTCAAAAGCGTGTTCGACGGTTCGCGCACTGCCGACGAAACCGCGGGCAAGCCACACCCACGCATGTTGCAGGAATTGATGGGCGAATTTGGCGTCCAGCCGCAACGTACGCTGATGATCGGCGACACCACCCACGATTTGCAAATGGCATTGAACGCGGGGTGTGACAGCATCGGGGTCAGCTATGGGGCGCACGAGCCCGATGATTTTCATGTGCTGAAGCCACGCCTCGTGGCGCACTCGGTACGCGAATTGCATGACTGGCTTTTGCAAAATGCCTGACCTTGCCTGAGTCCATGCTTCAGACTATTCCACTTTGCAGTGCGCGTGACCTGGTGGACGGCGGGCCGGCTGTGCCATTCGACGTGATCTACCACAGCCAGACCTGCCGGGCTTTTGCCATTCGCTACCAAGGCAAGGTGCACGCCTACCTGAACCGCTGCAGCCATGTGGCCATGGAGCTGGATTACCAGCCCAATCGGATTTTTGACGACACCGGCCACTGGCTGCTGTGCGCCACGCATGGTGCAGCCTATCGCCCGGATACCGGCACCTGCGGGGGTGGTCCTTGCCGCGGCGGCCTGGTCAAGATAGCCCTTAGCGAAGATGACGGTGTAGTGCACTGGCATACTGCGCATAACCTTCAACCTGTTGAGTTCTGAGATGACTGATCCCCTTGGCTTAGAGCCGCCTGGCTCGAGCCAGAATACCAATGGCGTGCCTGCCGCTTCTGCGCAGGAGGCCGTGCCCGCGTGGGAGCGCGCGACGCTGGAGAAGCTCGCTTTTGCGGCCCTGGCCGAGCAACGCACGGCACGGCGTTGGAAGGTCGTGACGCGGCTGGCCTGGCTTGCCTTCTTTGTTGTGCTGGCCTGGACGCTGTTGCATCGTGGTTCGCCGAGCTCGGACAAGAGCGCGCCGCACACCGCCGTCGTGGAGGTGCGCGGCGAGATCGCCGCTGGCGCGGACGCAAGCGCCGAGTTCGTCGTGGCCGCCATGCGCAGCGCATTCGAGGACGAAGGCGCCCAGGCCGTGGTGCTGTTGATCAATTCGCCCGGCGGCAGTCCGGTACAGGCCGGCATCATCAATGACGAGATGCACCGGCTCAAGGCCAAGTACAAGAAACCCCTGTATGCCGTGGTCGAAGAGTCGTGTGCCTCGGCTGCGTATTACATCGCCGCCGGGGCCGACCAGATCTTCGTGGACAAGGCCAGCATCGTGGGCAGCATCGGCGTGTTGATGGATGGCTTTGGCTTCACCGGCCTGATGGACAGGTTGGGCGTGGAACGACGCCTGATGACCGCTGGGGAGAACAAGGGCTTTCTCGACCCATTCAGCCCGCAGACGGACAAACAGCGTGCTTATGCGCAGGCCATGCTCGACCAGATTCATCACCAATTCATCGACGTGGTGAAAAAGGGCCGTGGCAAGCGCCTGAAGGAAACACCCGAAATGTTCAGCGGCTTGTTCTGGAGCGGCCAGCAAGCAGTTGACCTGGGGCTGGCCGACCAACTGGGAAATCTGGACTATGTCGCCCGCGAAGTGGTCAAGGCCGAAGATTTGGTTGACTACACGCGCCGCGAAAACGTCGCCGAGCGGCTGGCCAAGCGCTTCGGCGCCTCGATCGGCGAAGGCGCAATGCGCGCCTTGAAGAGCATTCCGGCAATTCGGTAAGGGCTTACCTTACCGGCCCAGCGCGAACACGGCCGGCAAGCCGGCTTGCGGCAATGCCGGATTCTGGCGCCATGCCTTGACACTGCGGCTATGGGTTTGTGCTTGCGCCAATGTAAGTCCGCTGCTGGCCGCCAGCCGTGTATTGTGTTGCAGCGTCTGCAACAGCGCCTGCCAGAGGGCAGTGTTGCGGTAGGGCGTTTCAATGAACAGCTGGGTTTGGCCCGTCTTGAGCGCAAGCGATTCGAGTTCGCGGATGCGCTGCACGCGCTCCCCAGGGTCTTGCGGCAAGTAGCCGACAAAGGCAAAGTTCTGGCCATTCATGCCGCTGGCCGCCAGCGCCAGCAGCAGCGAGACGGGACCCGCGAGTGGCACGACTTCAATTTCCAGATCATGCGCCGCCCGCACCACGGAAGATCCGGGGTCAGCCACGGCGGGCATGCCGGCTTCGCTGACCAGGCCGATGTCGTGCCCGAGCGTGGCCGGCGCCAATAGCGGGGTGGCATCGAACTGGCCTGCATGGTCCCCCTTCTTGTGCACTTCGCGTGGCAACTCCTGGATCTGCATGGTTTGCAGCGGCGCGGCCAAGGGCTGCAATTCGCCGATGCGCTTCAGGTAGGCGCGAGCAGTCTTGGCGTTCTCACAAATCCAGCAAGTCAGGCCGGCGGCAATGCGCAGCGTGCCCGCCGGTATGACATCGGCAACTGGCGCTTGCGATTCGCAGCCGAAATCCAGCGGGGCTGGCACGAGATAGAGCTTTCCACGCGGGCCAACGGGAGGCATCGCCATCACAGCACCTTGACGCCGGCGGCGCGGATCATGCGGCAGGTGCGGATCAGTGGCAGGCCGACCAACGCGCTTGGGTCGTCGTTGTCAATGGACTCCAAAAGCGCAATGCCCAGCCCCTCGCTCTTTGCGCTGCCAGCGCAGTCGTAAGGCGTTTCGGCCAGTAGGTAGGTTTCGATTTCCGCATCGCTCAGGTCGCGAAATTTCACCCGAACCGCCGCCAGATCGCTTTGTTCGAACCCGCTCTCCTGGCAAACCACGGCCAGCGCGGTCTGGAACACCACGGTCTGGCCGCGCATGCGGCGCAGTTGCGCGGTGGCACGTGCGTGGTTGCCTGGTTTTCCCAGCGGCTCGCCCTGCAGGTCTGCGACCTGGTCGGAGCCGATGACGACCGCCGCCGGGAATTTGGCGGCGACGGCGCGCGCCTTGGCCAGCGCCAGGCGCAAGGCCGTGTCGCGCGGCATTTCGGTGGGGGCGGGCGTTTCATCCACGTCGGGCGCTGCTACCTCGAAGGGAATGCGCAGGCGCTCCAGCAGTTCGCGCCGGTAGCGCGAAGTTGATCCCAGGATGAGTGGGCGGGATGACGAAGGAGCCGGGATTGGAGTCATGTGGCGATTCTCTTACACTGCCCTCATGAAAACAGAGTTTGACGCCGCACGTCTGGACATCAGGGCGTTTGCGCAGACGGGCGGTGCCTTGACAGGGCAAGATCCGCTACAAAAGTATGCGCGACTGATGCAAGAGGTGCTGGGGGCGGCCGGCGATTTCCCAGTCAGTTGGTCGGCGCAAGGTGAACAGCGCAAGGTAGCAGGGCAGACTGACGAGGTCTGGCTGCATTTGCAAGCCGATGCCATGCTGCCGTTGACGTGCCAACGTTGCCTTGCACGCGTGGATGTGCCATTGGCTGTTGAGAACTCCTTCCGCTTTGTGACGAGTGAAGCTGCGGCTGCGGCGGAAGACGATACGTCCGAAGAAGATGTGCTCGTGCTGGCACGCGACTTTGATCTGAATGCACTCATCGAAGACGAGTTGCTGATGGAAATGCCTGTCGTCCCGCGCCACGATGTCTGTCCCACCGAGGTGAAGATGGAGGCGGTCGATGCGGATTTCGACGCGACTGAACAGGCCAAACCCAACCCATTTGCCGTCCTGGCCAAGTTGCAGGGCGGGAAGTCTGGCTAAAAGTCCAGTCAAATCAAGGAGCTGGGCTATAATCGAGGGCTTCGCGCGAAATGGCTGTGTTGGTATGTTCCGCGCATTTTTGACTCACTCATTAACCGTATTCATTCCAGGAGCCGACCATGGCCGTCCAGCAGAACAAAAAGTCCCCTTCCAAGCGCGGTATGCACCGTTCGCACAACGCACTGAATGTGCCGGGTATTGCGGTGGAGCCCACCACGGGCGAAACCCATCTGCGTCACCACGTTAGCCCGAACGGCTTTTACCGTGGCCGCCAGGTGCTGAAGAGCAAATCCGAAGCGTAATTGCGCTTCAAGCCCAGGCCCGGCGCTACGCTTTTTGTAGCACGGGCCTTTGTTTTGTTGATGCAGCCTCCGGCCCTGTTCGTTCAAGCCGCCCCAGTGGCAGGGTAATCCGCGCATGATCACTCTTGCCATCGACTGCATGGGGGGCGACCACGGTCCCCGCGTCACGCTGCCGGCGTGCCGGAAATTTCTCGAGAATCATTCCGAGGCCGAGCTTTTGCTGGTGGGTCTGCCTGCTGGTCTGGCTGGGTTTTCGCACCCACGCGCCCGCATTGTTGCGGCCACGGAGGTCGTGACCATGGACGACCCCGTGGAGGTGGCGTTGCGCAGGAAACGCGACTCATCCATGCGCGTGGCGATCCAGCAGGTCAAGGACGGGGCGGCCCAGGCCGCTGTTTCCGCGGGCAACACCGGGGCGCTGATGGCGATTGCCCGCTATCTGCTCAAGACGCTTGACGGCATCGACCGGCCGGCCATAGCGACCCAGTTGCCCAACGCCATTGGCGGCTCCACAACCGTGCTCGATCTGGGGGCAAATGTGGACTGCACAGCCGAGCATCTTTTGCAGTTTGCGGTCATGGGATCCGCCCTGGTCTCAGTCCTCAAGGACAATGACAACCCGTCGGTCGGCTTGCTGAACATTGGCGAAGAAGTCATTAAAGGCAGTGAAGTCATTAAAAAAGCCGGTGAATTGCTTCGATCGGCTGGCAATTCCGGGGATTTGAATTTTTACGGCAACGTTGAGGGCAATGATGTCTTCAAGGGGACGGTCGAGATCGTCGTGTGTGACGGATTTGTCGGGAATGTCGCCCTGAAAGCCAGCGAAGGTTTGGCTTCAATGATCCTCGGCTTTTTGAAGGCTGAGTTCTCTCGCAATATTTTTACCAAACTATCCGCGTTTATCGCCTATCCGGTCTTATCTGCCCTTAAAAAACGCATGGACTACCGGCGATACAACGGTGCGGCGCTGCTCGGCCTGCGTGGGCTGGTTTTCAAGAGCCATGGCTCGGCAGACGAAGTGGCCTTTGAGCAGGCGCTGAACCGGGCGTATGATGCGGCTCGAAACAAATTGCTGGACCGCGTTCAGGCCAGAATTGCGCACGCTGCCCCTTTGCTGGGAGCGGCTGAGTCCTTTGCGCAACCTGTGGCGGTCGCACATACTGATTAAATGAGACGTTACTCCCGCATCACCGGCACCGGCAGCTATCTGCCGCCGCGCCGGTTGACCAATGCCGACCTTGCTGCCGAACTCGCTGTCAAAGGCGTGGAAACTTCGGATGAATGGATTGTCGAGCGCACCGGCATACGCGCCCGGCACTTTGCCGCTCCCGATGTAACGAGTAGCGACCTCGGGGTCGAAGCCGCACGAAACGCTCTGCAAGCCGCGGGCCTGCAGCCGAATGAGATCGACCTGATCATCGTCGCCACCTCGACGCCGGACATGGTGTTTCCGTCGGCAGCGTGCATTCTGCAGAACAAGCTTGGTGTTGCCGGCTGCGCCGCATTCGACGTGCAGGCGGTCTGCAGCGGTTTTGTCTATGCGCTGACGGTGGCCGACGCAATGATCCAGACTGGCGCCGCAACCAAGGCGTTGGTGATCGGTGCGGAGGTGTTCTCTCGCATTCTCGACTTCTCCGACCGCACGACCTGCGTCTTGTTTGGCGATGGTGCCGGTGCGGTGGTGCTTGAGGCATCCGAAACACCCGGCATCCTGGCCAGCGATCTGCACGCCGATGGCAAGCATGTCGGCATCCTCTGTGTGCCTGGCACTGTATCCGGCGGCAAAATTCTCGGTGATCCGTTACTCAAGATGGATGGGCAGGCTGTATTCAAGCTGGCGGTGGGCGTGCTCGAAAGCGCAGCGCGCGCTACTTTGGCCAAGGCCGAAATGACGGATGCGGACATCGACTGGTTGATTCCGCACCAGGCCAACATCCGCATCATGCAGAGCACGGCCAAGAAGCTGAAGCTGCCGCTGTCCAAGCTGGTGGTTACGGTGGACCAGCATGGCAACACCTCGGCTGCTTCCATTCCGCTGGCGCTGGATCACGCGGTGCGCAGCGGCAAGATCAAGAAGGGCGACACCCTCATGCTCGAAGGCGTGGGCGGCGGTTTCACCTGGGGCGCGGTGCTCCTCAATTTGTAGCACAACCGGCCTTCCCCGTTCGGACGTGAAGCCGATTTTGTCCAGATCCAGAGCCTTTTCATCATGAAGCCATTTGCATTTGTTTTTCCGGGCCAGGGCTCGCAGTCCGTAGGCATGTTGGACGCCTGGGGCGACCATCCTGTCGTGGCGGCGGCCGTGCAAGAGGCTTCGGATGCCCTGGGCGAAGACCTTGCAAAGTTGATTAAAGAGGGCCCCAAGGAGGCCTTGGCGTTGACCACAAACACGCAGCCTGTGATGCTGGTCGCGGGTGTCGCGGCCTATCGGGCCTGGATGGCGGAGACGGGTGCAGCGCCCTCAGTGCTTGCCGGGCACTCGCTGGGCGAGTACTCCGCGCTGGTTGCTTCCGGCGTACTGACGCTGGCGCAGGCCGCGCCGCTGGTCCGGTTTCGTGCCGCTGCGATGCAGGAGGCCGTACCCGTGGGGACCGGTGCCATGGCCGCGATCCTGGGGTTGGAAGCTTCCAAGGTGATTGCAGGCTGCGCCGAAGCGGTCAGGTCATTCGGCACAAATACCTCCGAAGTGGTGGAGGCGGTGAATTTCAACGATGCGGCGCAGACCGTCATCGCGGGCAGCAAGGCCGCGGTCGAGAAAGCCTGCGAAGTCCTCAAGGCCAACGGCGCGAAGCGCGCTCTGCCCCTGCCCGTGTCAGCACCGTTTCACTCCAGCCTGATGAAGCCTGCGGCGCTGCGCCTGCGCGAGAAGCTCGCCTCTGTACCGTTTGCCACGCCGCAAATCCCGGTGGTCAACAATATCGAAGTGGCGGTTGAGACGGAGCCGGACCGCATTCGCGCGGCACTGTATGAACAGGCTTTCGGCCCGGTCCGATGGGTCGAGTGCGTGCAAGCCATCAAGGCGCGGGGCATCACCACCATTGTGGAATGCGGCCCGGGCAAGGTGCTCTCGGGCATGGTCAAGCGTATCGACGCCGAGTTGACCGGCACGGCGCTGTACGATCCGGCATCGCTTTCCGACGTGAAGGAACTGCTCCAATGAGCGAAGTGAAATTTGAGGGCCAGGTGGCACTGGTCACCGGCGCATCGCGCGGCATTGGCGCGGCTATCGCGCATGAATTGGCGTCGCGGGGTCTCAAGGTGGTCGGAACGGCAACCAGCGACACCGGTGCGGCCAAGATTGACGACGCTCTGGCCGCGTTTTCCGGCTGCAGCGGTGCGACGCTCGATGTGAATGATGTTGCAGGCGCGGAAGCGCTGATCGAGGCGATCATCAAACAGCACGGCGGGCTTCAAGTGCTCGTCAACAACGCCGGCATCACGCGCGACATGCTGGCCATGCGCCTGAAGGATCAGGACTGGGACGCGGTGCTCGACACCAATCTCAAGGCCGTGTTCCGCATGAGCCGCGCGGTGATGCGCCCCATGATGAAGCAGCGTTACGGCCGCATCATCAGCATTACTTCGGTGGTCGGGGCCTCGGGAAATGCGGGCCAGGCCAACTATGCGGCGGCCAAGGCAGGTGTGGCGGGCATGACGCGGGCGCTGGCGCGCGAGCTGGGCAGTCGCAACATTACAGTCAATTGCGTGGCGCCGGGCTTTATCGAGACCGATATGACGGCGAGTCTGCCGCAAGAGCAGCAACAGGCGCTTCTCGGCCAGATTCCGTTGGGCCATTTGGGCAAGCCGGCGGACATAGCGCACGCGGTGGCTTATCTGGCCAGCCCGCAAGCGGCCTACGTGACGGGGCAGGAGCTGCACGTCAACGGTGGCATGTTCATGTCATGAAAATCGAGTAGCAGGCCGTTTTGTCCGTACGGCAGCAACCCTGGGGAAGAAACCCCGGGGCGGCTAAAATCCCGGATTCATTTACAACCCTCAGAGGGAACCATGAGCGATATCGAAGCACGTGTCAAAAAAATCATCGCCGAGCAGCTCGGTGTGGAAGAGTCTCAAGTGACCAACGAAAAAGCCTTCGTGGCTGACCTGGGCGCTGACTCGCTGGACACGGTGGAGCTGGTGATGGCGCTGGAAGACGAGTTCGGCATCGAGATTCCCGACGAGGACGCCGAGAAGATCACCACGGTGCAAAACGCGATCGACTACGCTAACGCCCACCAAAAGGCCTGAAGCTGCAAGCGATTTGCATAACACCACAGGTGGAATAAAGGTACCAAGCGCATGAGCCGTCGCCGCGTCGTCGTGACCGGTCTGGGTTGCATCAGTCCCGTGGGCACCACGGTGGCAGATTCCTGGGCCAACCTGTTGGCCGGGCAACCCGGCATTGACCTGATTACAAAGTTCGACGCGTCGAACTTCGCCTGCAAGTTCGCCGGCGAGGTCAAGGGTTTCAATGTCGAGTCCTATATGAGCTCGAAAGAAGCTCGGACGATGGACACCTTTATCCACTACGGTGTAGCCGCCGCGGTACAGGCTGTTGCCGATGCGGGCTTGCCGACTGGTGATGCCCTGGGCGAAGAAGCGTCCACGCGCATCGGCTGCGTGATCGGCTCGGGCATCGGCGGCTTGCCGCTGATCGAGGAGACGCATTCGGAACTGGTCAACCGCGGGCCGCGCCGTGTCTCGCCTTTCTTCGTGCCGGCTTCCATTGTCAACATGATTGCGGGCCACGTATCGATGCGCTTTGGCTTCAAGGGACCGAACATCGCCATCGCGACTGCCTGCACAACTGGCTTGCACTGCATTGGCGATGCCGGACGCATGATCGAATACGGCGATGCCGACGTGATGATTGCCGGTGGTTCCGAGGCCACGGTATCGCCGCTGGGCATTGGTGGGTTTGCCGCCATGCGGGCGCTGTCGACGCGCAACGACGATCCCAAGACGGCATCCCGCCCCTGGGACAAGGACCGCGACGGTTTTGTGCTGGGCGAAGGCGCCGGCGTCCTGGTGCTGGAAGAGTATGAGCACGCCAAGGCGCGCGGTGCGAAGATTTACGCGGAGCTGGGCGGTTTCGGGATGAGCGCCGATGCCGGTCATATGACGGCCCCCAATATGGATGGCCCTCGGCGCGCCATGCTGAACGCCATGCGTAACGCCGGCGTGAACCCTGACCAGATCGATTATCTGAATGCGCACGGCACTTCCACGCCGCTGGGCGACATCAATGAAACGAACGCGATCAAGGCGGCATTGGGCGACCATGCAAAGAACATGGTCGTCAGTTCGACCAAATCCATGACCGGGCACCTGCTGGGCGGTGCGGGGGGCATAGAGTCGGTGTTTACGGTACTGGCTGTTCATCATCAAAAAGTGCCGCCCACCATCAACATCTTCAATCAGGATCCTGAGTGCGACCTGGACTACTGCGCGAATGTGGCGCGCGATCTGAAGATCGATGTGGCCTTGAAGAATAATTTTGGCTTTGGCGGGACCAACGGGGCTTTGGTATTCAAGCGGCTGGCCTGAGCACACCGCTCAGATGCGCGGCAGAACCCTGCCTCACCCCTGCCTCGCTATCGAACTCCCGAATCGACATGCACAACGCTCCGGCGGTGACCTATCCGGTGGGGCGCTCCCGCCTTTTCGGCTGCCTGCTGGCCGCTTTCTGGCTGCTGGGCGCTGTTTCCATCGCCGGGTGGTGTCTGCTTTCCCCTAATTGGACCTGGAAGCAGGGCTTTGGCGTGTTTTGCCTTGCCCTATGCGGTATGTGCGCTGCCCGGAGTTGGTGGCGAATGGGCACCGGTGAACTTTGTTGGGATGGCCAGAACTGGCACTGGGCTTCGCCGTCGAGGCCGGCTACCAGTGGCCAGTTGGCTGTGCATCTGGACCTGCAGCGGCACATGCTGCTGCGCTTGAAGACTGCTGGCGGCGTGTCGCACTGGTGTTGGGCCGAGCAGTTCCGCCGGCCCGAGCGCTGGCCTGATCTGCGCCGTGCGGTATATTCGCGCGCCAAGTCTGCGGCGGTGCCGCACGATATCCCTGAAACCGCTGCCCCATGACGACGACGCCCCCTCCCGCTGTTTCCGCCTCCGACAGCGACCTGATGTTGGTCGAGCGCACAGTCGCGGGTGACCAACGTGCCTTCGAGTTGCTGGTCATCAAGTACCAGCGGCGGATTGAGCGCCTGATTGGCCGTATGGTGCGCGACGTCGACCTGGTGGAGGATATCGCCCAGGAGACCTTCATCCGGGCCTACCGGGCGCTGCACCAGTTCCGCGGCGAGGCCCAGTTCTATACCTGGCTGTACCGGATCGCCGTGAATACCGCCAAGAAGGCGCTCGTGGACCTCAAGCGCAATCCGGTCATGACCGAAAGCGCGTTTCGCTCGTCGGATGAAGACGATGAAACTTCCAGGGTCGGGAACGAACTAACCGCCGAGGAGACGCCGGAAACGGTGCTGGCGGCCAAGGAAATTGCCGCTGCGGTGAATGCTGCGATGGAAGCCTTGCCCGAAGATCTGCGCCAGGCCGTGACTTTGCGTGAGATTGAAGGATTGAGCTACGAAGAGATCGCGGAAGTGATGAATTGTCCGATTGGTACTGTGCGGTCGCGGATTTTCCGGGCGCGCGAGGCGATTTCGGCCAAGGTCAAACCGTTGCTGGAAAACCAATCGGGCAAGCGCTGGTGAGCGAATGCGCGAGCAAAAACCCTTTCGATGCAGGTATCGGTGGTGTCTATGAACATGAATGATGAAGTCTTGAAGCGGCGTGAGGTCATCTCGGCGCTGGCCGATGGCCAGTTGCGCGGGGATGAATTTGCGCAGGCGGTGCAATCCGCCGTCCACGATGCGGAGGTGCAGGGCACGTGGGATACCTACCATCTGGTGGGCGATGTGCTGCGCAATGGCGCACTCGGTGCACGTGGCCGGGACCATGCTTTCGTCAGCCGCTTGGCTGCTCGTTTGCACCGCGAACCAATGGCGCAACGGCCTGCGGTTGCGGTCGATGTGATGGCCGGCAAGGAAGAAACAAAGTCGGTTGCAGCGCACGACAGCGCCCGCGCCGTGGCGGCAAATGCGCCCAGCTTTCGCTGGAAAATGGTGGCCGGCTTTGCGTCGCTGGCGGCAGTTGCCGCGATCGGGTGGAACATGCTGGGGGGGCTCAATACGGATTCGGGCCAGTCGCAACTGGCCTTGGTTCCCGTGCCTCCGGTGGCATCTACTGCTGTATCCGTGCCAGGCAACCAGCCGCTGGTAATGATCCGCGATTCACGGCTGGATGAATTGCTGGCGGCGCACAAGCAGTTCGGCGGTACCTCGGCCCTGCAGATGCCCGCGGGCTTTCTGCGCAATGCCACCTTCGAAGGGGGCGGGCGTTGAGTCCTGTGGAATATGGCCGCAAGAAAGCACGCGCCATGAGATGGGTGTCTTGCTGCCGCCTTCTTCTGGTTGCAGGTGCGGGGGCTGCCATTGGTCTGGCCGCGGCGCAGCCTGCCGTACCGGCGGGCGCCGCTTATGGGCCGGCGGCCCCTCAGGCCGAGGCCAAGGCAGCTGATCGCAATGTGGGCGACTGGCTCATGCGCATGCACGATGCATCGCGCAAACGCGCCTACGTCGGCACCTTTGTGGTGTCGTCGTCGTCGGGAAGCCTGGCCAGCGCGCGCATTTGGCATGTCTGCGATGGGGACCAGCAAATGGAGCGCGTGGAGTCCCTTACCGGCACGCCGCGTTCCACCTTCCGGCGCAATGACCAAGTCGTGACCTTTCTCCCCGAGAGCAAGCTCGCCCGTGCCGAAAAACGTGAATCGCTTGGCCTTTTCCCTAATTTGTTGAAGTCCAGCGACTCGGCGATTTCCGAGTTTTATAGCGCGCAGCAGATCGGCAGTGACCGCGTGGCAGGGTTCGATGCCGATGTGGTGCAGTTGGCACCCAAGGACAAGCTGCGCTTTGGTTATCGGGTTTGGACCGAGAAAAAGTCCGGGCTCGTGATCAAGCTCCAGACGTTGGACGGCTACGGCCATGTGCTTGAGCAAGCCGCATTTTCCGAGCTGCAACTCGATGCGCCGGTGAAGATGGACAAGCTGGCGCAGATGATGGCCAACACAGAAGGTTATCGCGTTGAAAAGCTCGACCTGGTGAAGACAACCGCGGCAGCCGAGGGCTGGGCTTTGAAGAGCCCGGTGGCAGGTTTCAAGCCCATGAGTTGCTATAAGCGCCCGCCGACCGGCGGCCCAGCGAGCAGCGCGCCGCCAGAAAGCACCATGCAGTGGATCTTCTCTGATGG
>DATILI010000174.1:0-30058 GCA_035476635.1 Burkholderiaceae bacterium
GGGCGGCAGCCGGATCGGCGCATCTACGTCGATTCCACGAGCACGGTCGCCGGGCCGACCTGGCCCAATGGCTGCCATATCAGCGAGGTCGAGCTGGATCCGGCCACCGGCCTGGTCGAGGTGGTGGCGTATGCCTCGGTCAACGACGTGGGCCGGGTGGTCAATCCGATGATCGTGCGCGGGCAGCTCGACGGCGGCGCCGTGCAGGGCATCGGCCAGGCCTTGTGCGAACAGGTCGTCTACGACCGCGAAACCGGCCAGCCGCTGACCGGCAGCCTGATGGACTACGCCGCGCCACGCGCCGACATCATCGGCGGCTTCAAGACCGAAATGGATGAATCCACGCCCTGCCTCAACAACGCGCTGGGCGTGAAAGGCGTGGGCGAGCTCGGCACCATCGGCGCCACGCCCACGGTGGTCAACGCCGTGGCTGACGCCTTGGCACGTAGCGGGTTGGCCGACCGTGCACCGCTATTGCAGATGCCACTCACGCCTGCGCGGATGTGGCAGTTGCTGCAGGGCTAGCCAGTTCAGCCGTGGTCGGTGACGAACTGGTTGAACCACGGGCGCAGCCCACCGAGGGTGAACCCGCCGTCGACCAGCAGACTCTGTCCCGTCACAAACCTGGCTTCATCGGAAAGAAGCCATACCACTGCGTCGGCGACTTCTTCGGATTGACCAATGCGTTGCAACGGCGTGTGTTGGAGGAAGGGCCTTGCAAGCTTTTCGCTTGCCAGCACGCCACTGGCCATCGGCGTGGCAATGATGCCGGGGCTCACGTTGTTGACACGTATCTGGTCGGCGCCGACTTCCAGCGCTACGGTTCGCACCATCGCATCCAACGATGCCTTGCTGCCCGCATAGGCGGCAAGGCCTGGCATGGACCCATGGGCTGTCCATGACGAGGTGTTGACGATGGCCCCCGCCGTCCCCTTTTTCCGCATGGCGGCGATCTCATACTTCAGGCAGGCAAACACGCCTCGCGAGTTGGTTGCCATGACCTTGTCGAAGTCAGCGAGCGTCATGTC
Source organism: Burkholderiaceae bacterium (assembly GCA_035476635.1). Classification (GTDB taxonomy): domain Bacteria; phylum Pseudomonadota; class Gammaproteobacteria; order Burkholderiales; family Burkholderiaceae_C; genus DATILI01. The sequence continues at coordinate 1,029 of DATILI010000174.1, forward strand.
TTGAAGGGGCTGGAAGGCACCGAGAATCCCGGCGTTGTTCCAGGCCATGTGCAATTCACCGAACGTCGCAATGGTCTTCTCCACCAGCGCCTCGACTTGGGCCCCATCGGCCACGTCTGTCGGAATGGCTATGGCAGTGCCGCCCTGCTGGTTGACCAGCTGAACAACCTGGTCGAGTTCGCTGCTGCGGCGACCTGCGACGACCACATTGGCCCCTTCGCGTCCGAAGCGCAACGCTGCCGCCCTTCCCATGCCTGTGCCGCCTCCGGTAATCAGTACGGTGCGTCCTGCAAAGCGCTTGGTCTGGGAAGAGGAAGTGGTGGCGGTCATTCGAGAAAATCCATGTCAGTTGATGATGTATGCATTGTTATTAGAAAGTTTTGAGAGATAAACTGGTAAAAAATTGATTGAGTTGAAAGCTCGGGTGGCGAATGGACTTGTTGGAAAGCATGCGGGTTTACGTGATTGCCGTTGAGAAGGGGAGCTTGACCGCGGCTGCTGCCACATGCGGCATGTCTGCGACGATGGCTGGAAACCACCTGCGGGCGCTGGAAACGCGCCTGGGGGCCCGCTTGCTCAACCGGACGACCCGAAGGCAACACCTCACTGTCTTCGGTGAGGACTACTACGTTCGCTGCAAGGAGATCCTGCGTCTGGTATCGGAGACGCAGGCCCAAGCCCAGAACCTGCAGGTGGCGCCGGCCGGGACGCTTCGGATCACGGCGCCGGTCTCGTTCGGCACCGAGGCACTCATCCCGGCGTTGTCAATCTACCTGGAGCGCTACCCCGATGTCCGTGTCGATGTGGCACTGTCTGACCGGGTCGTGGATCTCATGGAAGAAGGTTTCGAGGCAGCGATCCGTATCGGGCACTTGCCCGACTCCGCACTGGTCGCACGGCCCCTGGCCCCGTATCGGCTGATGATTTGTGCATCGCCCGCGTACCTGGCGCGCCGAGGAACCCCGGACCGACCGAGCGATTTGACGCAGCATGAATGCCTGTCCTTTAGCCCTGCCGCCTTGACGAATTGGCGGTTGCAGAACCACGAGGGTGACAGTCGCGTTCCAGTGTCCGGTCGACTGAACGTCAACCATGGCCAAGCGCTTCGCGTCGCGGCGTTGAACGCAATGGGCATCGTGCTGCAACCTTCGATATTGCTTCAAGACGATGTCAGCGCGGGGCGGCTTGTCCAGCTGCTTCCTTCCTACGAACTTCCCAGCAGGCCGATGAGCGTCGTCTTCTTGCCCGACCGCTATCGTTCCCCCAAGCTGCGCAGCTTTGTGGACTTCATGGTCGAGCGGTTCCCCGGCGCTTAGCCAACCAGAAACGTAACCGCCCCATCGGTCGCCTGCGCATCGGCCTGCACCGCCTGCGGCGGCCCGCCCTTGCCCCAGAGCGCGCCGCCCCAGGGCATGGAGAGGAACTGTGCGCACAGTTGGACCGAATCGATCATCGGCTGCGCCTTGGCGCGGTCGCCGCTGGTGGTCACCAGGCGCAGCGTCTTTTTCGCCATCTCTTCCTTGAAGGGCAGGCCGGGCACGCGCATCCAGGCGCTCCAATGGTCGATATAGGTCTTCAGCGGCGACGGGATGCTGTACCAATAGACCGGCGCGACGAACACGATGTCGGTGGCGGCCATGGTGGCGTCCAGCAGGATCTTCATGTCGCCCTCGGGCGCGGGGTACTGCCCCGTGGTGTGGCGCTGGTCCACGAACGGCGGCAGATGCAGGCGCGCGAGCTGGTGCCAGGTTTGCTGCGTGCCGGCTGGCAATGCCGCTGCCGCCTGGCGTGCCAGCCACTCGGTATTGCCGATATGTCCGGGTTCACGGGTCGAAGTAACGATAAACAGGAAATGCTTCACAGTGCGGACATCCTAGGGCATTGCAACGTCATACCATCGGTGTAACATTTTGTGTGGCGTCGAGCAGACGCGACGCTACCGTCAATGAGCATACCGAAACTCCTCATCGCGCCACCGCTGTTCGCGGCGGTCTTCAGCTTTTTCTGCTTTTTCTCGCCGCTCGCGGGGGCGCAAGCCATGGCCGAGCACAGGCTCGCATTGGTGATCGGCAATGCCAGCTACCGCAATTCGCCGCTGGTGAATCCGGTCAACGATGCGCGGCTCATGGAGGCCGCCCTGCGCGAAGCCGGTTTCGATGTGATCAAGGCCGAGAACGCAAGCCTGCGCGACATGCGGCGCCTGCTGCGCGATTTTGGCGACCGGCTCAAGCAGCGCGGCGGCGTGGGCCTTTTCTACTTTGCCGGCCACGGCTTGCAGGTGCGTGGCGAAAACTACCTGGTGTCGGTGGATTCCGATATCCGCAACGAAGACGAGGTGGCGGACGATGCGCTGAATGCCCAACTCGTGCTGGAAAAAATGCAATCTGCCGGCAACCGGGTGAACGTGGTCATTCTTGACGCCTGCCGCAACAACCCGTTCGCCGTGCGCAGCCGCTCTGCCGTGCTCGGGCTGGCCACCATGCATGCGCCCTCGGGTTCCATCATTGCCTATTCCACGGCACCGGGTTCGGTGGCGTCGGACGGCGGCGGCCAGAATGGCCTCTATACCCAGCACCTGGCACGCGTGATCCCGCAGGCCGGCGTGCCGATCGAGGAGGCTTTCAAGATGGTCCGCGCAGCAGTCCGGCGCGAAAGCAACAATCAGCAGGTTCCCTGGGAGAACACGGCGCTCGAGGGGCAGTTCTACTTCAAGCCCGCAGCGGGGGAAGTGGTGGCCGCGCTGGGTCGGCCCGACTCGCTGCCGCCGCCGGTTGTCCTCGGCCCCAGCAGCCGCGAAATCGCCTATTGGGAAAACGTCAAGAACAGCGGCTCCGTGCAGGAGCTGCAGAGCTATTTGGAGCGTTTCCCGAACGGCGAATTCGCCGCCATCGCCAGGTCGCGCATCGCCAGCATGCCCAAATCGCAAGGCATGGACAGCGCCGCCCTCACGGCCCGCCCGGCGCCGGCGATTGCGCAGGCGACCGCGCCGATCCCGATCCCGATCCCGACGGTCGCACCTGCCGCTGGATCGGCCGACGCCGCCGCGGTCGCATCGGCGGCGCCTGTGCAAGACCGCGAAATCGTCGCCGGAACGACGCGCTTCATTGGCAAGTTCGTTCAAGACGCGGGTGGCAAGACCTGGTCGGGCAGCGGCAAGGTGCTCTGGGCCAACGGTGACCAGTTCGAAGGGACGCTGGAGAAGGGCAAACGCGAGGGGACAGGCCGCTTCAGCTGGAGCAATGGCCAGTACTACGAAGGCGCATGGCTGGATGATCGCCCGAACGGCAGCGGCACGTTGCGGTTCCCGGATGGCAACCAGTTCGAAGGTACGGTGGTCAACGGCCAACCCGAGGGGCAGGGCCGCATGCGCTATGCCTCGGAAGACACCTATGTTGGCCAGCTCAGCCAGGGGTTGCCGCACGGCCGCGGCGTCTACACCTGGAAGAGCGGCCAGCGTTTCGATGGCGATTGGCAAAAGGGGGCGCCGCAGGGTAGCGGCAATATGCAGTTTGCCAATGGCAATCAATACCAGGGCGGCATTGCCAATGGCATACCCCACGGCGCGGGGCGCATGGTCTACGCGTCGGGTGACACCTACACCGGCAACTTCAGCGTTGGCGTGCCCGACGGCAACGGCGTCTTTGCCTGGAAGAACGGCGACCAGTACAGCGGCCAATGGAAGTCCGGCAACAAGGACGGCCAGGGCGTCTTTGTCTGGGGCAATGGCGATCGCTGGGAAGGCGTCTTCAGCAACGACCGCCAGACCGAGCAGGGCACGCTGACCCGCAAGTCTCCCTGAGAAATCAGGCGGTGCGCATCCGCAGCGCCTTGGCTGGCGCCGCATCGAATCCGTAGAAGCCGAACGTCCGGCCCTTGCCCATGTCGGGTACATGGCCGCTGATCAGCTCGGCCATGGCCTTGCCCGAGCCAGCGCCATGCGTCCAGCCCAGGGTGCCGTGCCCGGCGTTGACCCAGAGTTTGCGGACCTTGGTGCGCCCGATGTAGGGGATGTTGGTGGGTGTGGCGGGGCGCAGCCCGGTCCAGAAATGAGGCTGGCCGCCTTCTTCTTCGGTGCGTGTGTCGCAAACGCCGGGCAGCACGGCTTCGATGCGCTTGGCCAGCATCTGGCAGCGGGCGCGCGCCAGCGGTGTGTCGAGCGCCAGGCTGTAGCCGGACAGCTCGATGGTGCCGGCCACGCGCAGGTGGTCGCCCAGGCGGCTCATGGCGCATTTCACTTCATCGTCGATGGTGGAAACAAAGGGCGCGAGTTCGGGCTTCTTCAGCTTGAAGGTGGCGCTGTAGCCCTTGCCGGGATACAGGCTCAGGTCCACGCCGATGGTGCGCAGGAGCGGCCCGGTGTAGGAGCCGCAGGCCGCCACGACTTCGTCGCCTTGCAGGCGCTCTTGCGCGCCGGTTGTGCGGTCGCGCACCGTGATGGATTGCAGCGCGCCGCCGGCTTTTTCCAGACGCTCGATGTCATGGCTGTACAGAAAACGTGCGCCGCGGGCCGCGCAGCGGCGTGCCAGTTCCTGCGTGAAGATGCGCGCGTCACCGCTTTCGTCGCTTGCGGTGTAGGTTCCGCCAACGATGCGGTGCGCGAAGGATTTGAAGGCCGGCTCGATCTTCAGCAACTCGTCACGGCTGACAACCTGACGGGCGACGCCATACTTTTGCATCAGCTTGGCCGCGTCGGTGGCCGAATCGAAGGAGCGCTGGTCGGTGTAATAGTGCGCGATGCCACGCTCCAGGCGCTGGTACTCGATGCCGGTGCTGCGCACCACGTCTTTCAAGGCGTCGTGGCTGTAGGCGCCCAGGGCGACGATCTGCTGGACATTGCGCTCGAAGGCTTCGTCGTTGCACTGGCTCAGGAATTGCAAGCCCCAACGCCATTGGTGCCAATCCAGCTGGGGGCGAAACAGCAAGGGGGCATCGTTGCGGAACATCCACTTGAGCATCTTGGCCGGCGCGTCGCGGTTGGCCCAGGGCTCGCAATAGCTGACCGAGATCTGCGCGGCGTTGGCAAAGCTGGTTTCCAGCGCCGCGTCGGGTTGGCGGTCGACCACGGTGACCTCATGCCCGCGTTCGAGCAAATGCCAGGCGGTGCTGACCCCGATAATTCCGGCACCTAGGACGATGACTTTCATGCGACGCAGTTTGCGTGAAGTTGATTTGAATTAAAAGCAAAATTAAACTCTTAGTGAAAACATCAGTAAAACTAATATTGGAAGCGGGCCGCAAGTCATGAGCACATTTGATCCCGATGCCCTCGAATGCCTGGCCGCGATCGTGGAGGAGGGCGGCTTCGAGCGCGCTGCGCAGCGGCTCAACATCACGCAGTCGGCAGTCTCGCAGCGCCTGCGTGCCCTGGAGGCGCAGGTCGGGACCGTGCTGATCGTGCGCAGCCGCCCGCTGAAGGCGACGGCGGCGGGGCAGCTGCTGCTCAAGCACACCATGCAGCTGCGGCTGTTGCGGGCCGACCTGGAGCGCGACATCAAGGAGCTGGCCCCCAGCTCCACCGGCAGCACGCGCGAGGAAGAGCGCATTTCGATCGCCATCAATGCCGACAGCATCGCCACCTGGGCGCTGCCCGCGCTCAACGCGCTGGCGCGTCAGCGCCTGACCATGGAGATCATTGCCGACGACCAGGACTTCACCCACGAGTGGCTGCGCTCGGGCCAGGTACTCGGCTGCGTCACCACGCTCAAGCAGGCGCTGCGCGGCTGCAAGGTGGTGCCTCTGGGTGCGATGAACTATGTGGCCGTTGCCGCACCCGACTATGCGCACGTGCATTGCCCGAAGGGGCTCACGCCGCACAACTTCCGCGATATGCCGTTCATCGCCTTCAACCGCAAGGACGACATGCAAAGCGAGTTCGTCGGCAAGGCCGTCGGGCTCAAGCGCGTGTCGCTAAGCCAGCTGTTCGTGCCCAGCTCCGAAGGCCAGGTCCGCGCGGTGTTGGCGGGCTGGGGGGTCAGTGTGGTGCCGCAGTTGCTGGCGCGGGGCCTGCTCGAGCAGGGCCAGCTGGTTAACGTTGCGCCGGCGCATGTCGTGCCGATCCAGCTGTACTGGCATTGCTGGAATCTGCAGTCCGAAGTGCTGGATGCCCTGACCGCGGCCTTGACCACGGCCGCAGCCGGGACGCTTGGCTAGCGGCTGCAACTCAGAACGAGTGATCGAACAAGGTTTCGCGCAATGCCTGCGCCTTGTCGGGGTCGAACCGGCCCACGGCGCGCGCCAGCACATCGCCGTTGCGGTTGATCACGGCGGCCACCATCTGGTCGGTGCTGCCCAGGCCCGCAGCGCGCACGAAAGCATCGCGCTGCGTCACGACGGCCACGACGCTCTCGCGCGAGCGCACATCCGTGTAGCGCTCGCGCAGATGCTCTTCGAGAGCGTCGCGCTCGGCTGCATTGCCCGGGTCGTTCAGCACCGGCATGCGCACCCAGGGGATGCTGCGGTCGTGGTCGAGCTGCAGGCCATCGATCCAGCTCTCGACATCGGGACGGTGCTTGGCTGAAAAGCCGATCAGTGCCAGCGTACGCTCCGCCGCGAAGCCGGCGGGCAGGTGGATCAGTTGCTGGTCGAGACGTTTGGCCACCAGGGTCGGCAGCTTGCCCATGACCAAGGTCTCGCTGGGCGCGGCAATCGCCAGCGACAGGGCGACAAGGACCGCCGCAACCCAGGCCAGGGTGTTCATCCACACATTGTTCTTCATGGCATGACCTCTCCTGCACAGGAAGATAGGCATTTGCCAAAAGAGTTGCAATCGACGAAGTGTTGCCATCCGTAAAGATGGGTAAAGGCGTGAAAGCGCCGATGACTCCATAGTTGCAAAATAGCCGACCCATGTTTTTTAAGACGCGACAGACTAAAATTGCGCAATGAGTGTCGTACCTGTCGCCAAACCCTCGTTCAAGGAGCAGATGCTCCAGGCCCGTGAAGACGCGATCGTCCAGACCGTGAACCGGTTGCTGGCGGAAAAGGGGTTCGACGCCATGACCGTGGACGAAGTAGCGGCATCGGTCGGCATTGCCAAGGCGAGCCTGTACAAGCACTTCCCGAGCAAGGAAGACTTGGCCGCAGCGGCCATGGTGCGCGTGATGCGGCGTGCCCAACAGTATCTGCACACATTGCCTGCCGAAGCCCCGCCACTGGACAAGCTCAAGACCGTGGCGCGCTGGACGATGGAGATGCAATTGGCCGGCGAGATGCCTTCGCTGCCAAGCCAGAACTCCAGCCTGCGCCAGACCTTGCTGGCCAGCAAGGACTATCTGGACAGCCTGATCGACCTGAGCGACCTGATCGGCGGCTGGATCGAAGCGGCCCAGGCCCAGGGCACGCTGAACCCGGCGCTGCCGCCGGTGGCCGTGCTTTATACGCTGTATGCGCGCGCCAGCGACCCGGTGCTGGGGTTTCTCAAGGGCTGCGGCAAGTACAGCGAGGCACAGATCATCGACCTGGTCCTCGGCACCTGCTTCGACGGCCTCAGCGCGCGCTAGCGCACCAGCAGTACCGGCACGCCACAGTTGGCCAGCACTTGGGTGCTGACGGAGCCCATGACCAGCTTTTCCAGGGCGTTGTGCCCGTGCGAGCCCATCACGAGCAGATCGTAGTTGCCGGTCTCGGCCTGCTTGGCAATGGTTTCGCCGGCATGCCCGATCTTGGAGCTCGTCTTGCAGGAAAGGCCGTTGTCCTGCAGGAGCTTGAGGGCTGGCGCGAGCACCTTTTCAGCCTCCTCCGCGTAGTACGCGTCCACGGCCTCCTTGCCCAAGGCCGAGCGCACGCGCGGCGGCAGAATTGGGGGGACGGTAAACAGGGTGTACTCGTGGCTGGCATCGAACAGCTGCTTGTGCGCGGCGAGATAGGCCAGCATCTTGTCGGTGTACGGACTGCCGTCGACGGCGAGCAGGATCTTCATGAGGCCTCCTTGGGACAAAAGCCCAGTCTAGCAACCCTGTCGGGCTTGTGGGGGCAGGCTTCAATCCCGCAATTTGAAAATGGCCAGCGGGTCAAACTGTTCCTGCTCGCCCTTGGCCGCATAGCCCATCGGGTTGGCCACCACGCGGCAGCCTTGGTGCCGGTAGTCGCTGGGGCAATGTAGATGCCCATGCAGCCAGAGCCGGGCCTGCGGCAAGAGTGCGTCGAGCGCATTGCAAAAACCGGCGGTGCCCGGCGCGCGGCCATAGCGCGGATCGCCACTGCGCAGGCTGGGCGCGAAATGCGTGACGACCACGGTGTCGCCCGCAAACGGCTGCGCCAGCGCCTCGCGCAGCCAGGCTTGGCAGATGAGCGCCTGCGCGCGCACGCCATCGGCCAGCCAGACCTCACCGCCGCGCAGCGTGGCGGCCTTCTTCAGGTAGTAGTTCGCGGCGCGAAACGCCTTGTCGCGCAGCTCCAGATTCCGCGCCTGGCCTTTGGGCGAGGCGTCCGAGGCGTCGCCCAAGGCATCAAAGTCGCTCCATAGCGTGGTGCCGATGAAGCGCACGCCGTGCAGCGCGAATGTTTCGCGCTCCAGCCAAATCATGCCGAGGCGCTCGCAGGTTTCGCGCAGCCGTGCGTGGGTTTCGTCGAAATCCAGCCCGTCGTATTCGTGGTTGCCAGGAACAAAGATCACCGGCGTGGGCCACGCGGCGTACTGCGGCAATGGGGAAAATCGGGCCAGGCCGAAGTCGGTATCGGTCAGCCGCGAGCCGCCTTGGTAGGAGCCGATATCGCCGGCCAGCACCAGCAGGTCAGCGCCTGGCGCGGGAACGGGCTGGAAATAAGGGTGCAACTCAAGGTGCAAATCCGACAGCAATTGGATCTTCATGGAGTGCCGAGTCTAAATCGGCCCCGGAACCCGCAAAAACCGGGTGAAATGCCGGGTGCAGAGGCCGTCCATGCGTTTTATGCATGAGCAGGGGGTTTGAAATCCTAGGGAAAACCCTTACTCTTTGGATATCCCAACTTTGCACCGGTTTCCCGCTGCCTTCTGTTTATGTTTAGCCTGCTTACGCAAATGAACCTTCAGTCCACTTTGCAACGCCTTGTGCGGGCCATCAGCACCACTGGCGCACCCGCTGCCACCGAATCCGGCATCGCCAATGCCCTGATGGAAAGCTCGCAGGCCCGCGGCCTCAATCCTCACCAAGCCGAAGAACTGCGCCTGGCCGCCCGCGCCTATTTGAGCGTCGTGCGCTGATTACAGACGCACACCCGCGCCCTTGACGGCGGGGGCAAGCTGGCTCACCTGCTCTTTCACGAAGCCTGCAAAGGCGGGCTGGCTGACAGGCGATACCGCGATGCCGAGCTCCACCATCTTTTTCTTGATATCGCCCTGTGCCAGGATCTCGTTGCATGCGACGTTCAGGCGCGCGACCACGTCGGCGGGCATCTTTGGCGGGCCCGAGAGGCCAAAGAAGTTGTCCAGCACCAGCTTGCGATAACCGAACTCCACCACGCTGGGCACGTCAGGCACCAGCGGTGAGCGATTCGCGGAAGTCACCGCCAGCGGTACCAGCTGCCCGGTCTTGAAGAACGGCACGAAGGCCGTCAATACGTCGATACCGATTGGCACGATGCCGGCGATCAGGTCCGTGGTCATCGGGGCACCGCCCCGGTAAGGCACATGGACCAGGTTTACGCCCATGGACTTCTTCATGAGTTCGCCATAGATGTGGCCGATCGACGCGGGGCCGCCCGAGCCGAAGTCCAGGCGCCCGGCCTTTCGCGCCTGGGCCTCGACGTCGGCAATGGTCTTGATGGGCGCTGCCGGGTTGGCCATCACGACGCAGGGAGCGTTGCCGATCAGGGCGATGTGCGTGAACCCCTCCACCGGGTCGTAGGGCTGCTTCTCCAGCGCGAAAGGGCCGATCGAGATGGGTGTCGAGTTGCTCAGCATCAAGGTGTAGCCGTCGGCCGCTGCCTGGTTGACCAACAGGCCGCCCACACTGCCGCCGGCGCCAGGCCGGTTGTCCACCACGAACGAGCCGCCCAGTTTCTTGCCCAGCTGCTCGGCCATCACGCGGGCCACGATGTCGCTTGCACCGCCTGCGGGAAACGTCACCACGATCTTGACCGGCTTCTCAGGCCAGGCGGCGAACGCCGGCAGCGAGACAGAAGCTGCGCCTGCGGCCGCGAGCTTCAAGGCCGAGCGGCGCGTCAGAGTGGGAGCGTAGGGAGAGCAGAGCATGAGGCACCTCTAGGAATGGTGGCCCCACTGTACGGTGCACATCGCCTCATGCCAAGCTGCGCGCCGTTATGTATGGCATAACAAAGAACGCCACAATGGCCAGGCGCACGCAGAACCCGGCACCAACTTTGTGCGGCGCAAGCAATCATGTCCCGACAACACGACCCCTTCGACACCTACCTGCTGCGTGTGTTCGGCTGCCTGATGAACGAGCGCAGCGTTTCGCGCGCGGCCGCGCGGCTGAACCAGTCGCAGCCGGCGATCAGTGCGGCACTCAGGAAGCTGCGCGAAATCCTCGGCGATCCGCTGTTCATCAAGGACAAGCAGCGCATGGTGCCCACGGAGCGCGCCTTGCAACTGGAGGCGTCGGTGCGCATCGTGCTGGCCGAGATCGATGGCCTGCTGGCACCTGCCACAGCCTTCGAACCGGCGACCACGCGCCAGACTTTCCGCATCGGCACGCCTGACTACCTGGCGCCGCCGCTGATGGCCAGCATGGTGAGCTACCTGCGAACGACGGCGCCCAAGGCCCGCCTGCAACTGCATCCCCTGGCGCCCGGTTATGACTATGAAGCAGCGCTGGCCGGCGGCGAACTCGATGTGGTGATCGGCAACTGGCCTCAGCCGCCCGAGCACTTGCGCATGGCGATTCTTCTGGAGGACGAAGTGGTCTGCCTGGTGGCCAAGGACCATCCGGCCGCGGGCGGGCAGATGACAGTCGCCGACTACTTGAACGGCGCCCATGTGGTGCCGCTGATGTACAGCGTGACCCAGCGCGGTGTTGTCGAATCGCACCTGGCCGGCCTCCGCGTGGCGCGCGAACCGACGGTGACGGTGCCGTTCTTTGCCATGGCGCCGTCGCTGCTGCCGGGTACTGACCTGATCTTCACCACCAGCCGCCACTTCGCCGAGCACTATGCGCGGGTGCTGCCGCTGGCCGTGGTGCGCTCGCCGATCGACTTTCCGGTGATGCGCTTCTACCAGCTCTGGCATAGCCGCACGCAGCACTCGCAAAGCCACGCCTGGCTGCGTTCCCTGCTCTCGGCCGTGGCGCGCACGGCGGATGCGACCTTGAGCCTGCGCGCGCCCGCAGGCCGTCGCCAAGCCCTGGGCAAAGAACGCTAGGCCCAGGAGTCAGGTCGCGAAGGCGCGCACGGCGGAGCGCGCGACCGCCTGGCGCAGCCAGACATGGCCGCTGTGCTGCTGCATGCGGCGGTGCCATAGCGCGTCCACGTGCACCACCGGCACGTCGAACGGCAACTCGCGCAGCACCAGGTCGCTTGCGATGCCGGTGACGCGCACGAAGTGACGCGGCAGCACCGTCAACAGGTTCGAATTGGCGACTACCCGGCCAGCGGTGAAAAACTGGTTGACGGTGAGCACGACGCGGCGCTCGCGCCCGAGCGAGGCCAGCGCTTCATCGATGAAGCCAAACGGGCGTCCTGAAAAACTCACCAGCAGGTGCCGCGCGGCGCAATAACGGCTGATCGTGAGCGGGCCGCTGGCCAGGGGGTGGTCGTGCCGCATGACGCAGACATACTCGCCGTCATACAGGCGCTGGTGCGAAAACGCCATGGCTTCGCCGGCTTGGGCGCGGGCGGTGAGGTCCGCCAGCACGGCCGGAAAGTAGCCGATCGCCAGGTCGGCCGACTCGCCGTCAAGCAGCCGCCGCGGGTCGCGCGTGGTCAGGGGAACGACCCGTACCGAGACGCCGGGGGCGTCGGTCTCCATGATTTCGACCAGCCCCGGGATCAGCTCGGCGGCGGTGGCATCGGCCATGGCCAGCACAAAGGTGCTGTTGGCTTCGGCCGGCGCGAACTGGCTGGGCGCGATTGATTCCTGCAGCTGGCGCAGCGCCTCGCGCACCGCCGGCCAAAGCGCGAGCGCGCGCGGCGTCGGCTCCACGCCCTGGCCGCTGCGGCGCAACAGGTCGTCGCCCAGCGTTTCGCGCAGGCGCCGCAGCGCATTGCTCACGGCGGGCTGGGTGAGGGACAGGTTGCGGGCGGCGCGCGTCAGACTGCGCTCGGCCATGACTTCGTCAAAAACCCGCAGCAAATTGAGGTCGAATGTCCGGAAATTGGGTGGATTCATCACTGTTGTGAATGACAAATATCATCAATATAAACTTGAATGACATTGGTAATAACCCTAATATCACCCTACGCCACGGCCATACCGCCAAAGCGTCTTGAAAAGGAACCCACCATGACCAGCTTTGTCCACACTGACTTTCCTACGCACCACGCGGGTATCGCCCGTGTCGAAGCCGCGATCGAGTCTGCGCGCGAACTGCGCAAGGGCTTCAATGGCACCAAGGGTTTGGCGGCAATGCTGCTGGCCGCCGTGGTATCCGCTTTGCTGGTCGTGGCCGACCAGGTGATCGTTACATGGGCCGATGGCCAGCTGCTGGCTGCCTGGATTGCGCTTTGGGCCATCGGCTTCGCCGCGTTGGCGCTGTTCGCTGGCTCGGCACGCCGGGTTGCCTGCCGTGTCGTGGCTGCGCTGGACGCCTGGTCGCACCGCGTTGCGCAAGCCCGTGCCGACGAGCGCCTTTGGGACATCGCCCTGACCGACCCGCGCATCATGAGTGACCTGCAAGCCGCCATGACGCGCCATGCTGCCGAAACATCGGATGTGGCGGCCGCCCCGGTGGCAAGTTTCGAGCCTTACACGAGCCCGCGCATCCCGAGCCTGGACTCCCGCAAGGGCCGTGCGCACTTGTCTTACTTCCTCTAAAGACCAACAGAAAAGAAAAAAGCCACCGGAGAGATTCCGGTGGCTTTTTTGCGTCCGGGCGCCGCAGCGCCTGTTTCAAGCCGCCAGGCGCTGCTCGATCTTCGCCTTGGTGTCTTCCAGCTCCTTGGGCAGGTGGTAGGCCAACTGCTCGAACAGCTCGGTATGCAGCTTCAGTTCGGCTTGCCATGCGGCCCGGTCGATGCTGATCACGGACTTGAACTGCTCGGCGCTGAAGTCCAGCCCGGTCCAGTTGAGCTCTTCATAGGACGGGCTCACGCCGAAGACATGCTCCTTGCCTTCAGCCGTTTGCTCGATGCGGTCAATCATCCACTTGAGCACGCGCATGTTCTCGCCGTAGCCGGGCCAGACGAACTTGCCGTCTTCGCCCTTGCGGAACCAGTTGGTGGTGTAGATCCGGGGCAGCTTCGTACCTGACTTTTCGGCGACGCCCGCGAGCTTTTGGCCCAGGCTCAGCCAATGCTGGAAATAGTCGCTCATGTTGTAGCCCATGAACGGCAGCATCGCGAACGGGTCGCGGCGCACCACACCTTGCTGGCCGGCGGCTGCGGCCGTGGTTTCGCTGCCCATGGTGGCCGCCATGTAGACGCCTTCGGTCCAGTTGCGGGCCTCGGTGATCAGGGGTACGGTGGTCGAGCGGCGGCCGCCGAAGATGAAGGCGTCGATGGCCACACCCTTGGGATCGTCCCAGGCTGCGTCCAGCGCCGGATTATTGATCGCGGCCACGGTAAAACGCGCGTTCGGATGCGCGGCCTTGGCGCCGGTTTCCTTGGCGATCTGCGGCGTCCAGTCCTTGCCTTGCCAGTCAATCAGGTGCGCCGGCAGGCTGCCCGTGTCCTTTTCCATGCCCTCCCACCAGACGTCGCCGTCATCGGTCAGCGCCACATTGGTGAAGATCACGTCCTTGTCCAGGCTGGCCATGCAGTTCGGGTTGGTCACCAGGTTGGTGCCCGGCGCCACGCCGAAGTAACCGGCCTCTGGATTGATGGCGTAGAGCTTGCCATCGGCGCTTGGCTTGATCCAGGCGATGTCGTCGCCGATGGTGGTGACTTGCCAGCCGTCAAAGCCTGCGGGCGGCACCAGCATCGAAAAATTGGTCTTGCCGCAGGCGCTCGGGAAGGCTGCTGCCACGTGGTACTTGCGGCCTTGGGGATTGGTTACGCCCAGGATCAACATGTGCTCGGCGAGCCAGCCTTCGTCACGGCCCATGTTGGATGCAATGCGCAGCGCAAAGCACTTTTTCCCCAACAGCGCATTGCCGCCGTAGCCGGAGCCATACGACCAGATCTCGCGGGTTTCGGGGTAGTGGACGATGTACTTGGTCTTGTTGCAAGGCCACTTCACATCGGCCTGGCCCGGCTGCAACGGCGCGCCCACGGTGTGTACGCAGGGCACGAACTCGCCGTTCACCCCCAGCACGTCATACACGGCCTTACCCATGCGCGTCATGATCTTCATGTTCACCGCGACGTAGGGGCTGTCGGACAGCTCGATGCCGATGTGCGAAATGTGCGAGCCCAGCGGGCCCATGGAGAACGGCACTACGTACATGGTGCGGCCCTTCATGCAGCCGTCAAACAGCGGCTGCAAGGTGGCGCGCATCTCGCCAGGTGCCATCCAGTTGTTGGTGGGGCCCGCGTTTTCCTTTTTTTCGGAGCAGATATAGGTGCGGTCTTCCACGCGTGCCACATCACTTGGATCGGACCAGGCCAGGTAGCTGTTGGGGCGCTTGATCGGATTGAGCTTCTGGAAGGTGCCGGCGTCCACCAGTTGCTGGCACAGGCGGTTGTATTCGTCTTCCGAGCCGTCGCACCAGTAGATGGTGTCCGGCTTGCACAGCGCGGCCATGTCGGCCACCCAGGCGATGAGCCTGGCATTTTTAACGAACGCGGGCGCATTCAGGTTCAGGCCCTGCATCATGGGTGAGTTCATCGACATGGCTCCTAAGTTGAAAATCGTCTTTTCAAAAGGAAGATGCCCTTGAAAAAGACGGCTCCAATGCGCAGTCGGCCCTGGCGATCGGGTTCGGCTGGGATGTCAATTTTATGAAGGCGCGAACCGGTTACCAGCTGGTTACAACCGAAAATTATGCAAAACTTGCATGAGGTTATGCATCGACGTGCCTGGTGGATCGACCGGAAACAGACGTGCAACGCCTGAACGCCACAGGCGGCGAGTCGGATTTACCGGGGTGGTTGGCTCGGAGAACGGGGCTGCGAAAAGCAGCGCCAGCCGGGAAAGGCGCGGTGCCCGCGGAGGGCCCGCGCGATCAAGCGCGCCTGTCAGGCCATGTAGACGGCGATGAAGGCCAGGAGGAACATCAATACGCCGCCGACGATGGGCAGCACGAACGGGATCGCCGGAACGATCGCTTCGACTGCGTCTTTTTCAACAGGGGTGTCGTGGTGGGGCGTGGCGTTGGACATGGTGCTACCTCAGTACGTGGATTGACGCGATTTTACCCATGCATGCCCTCGGATTGACGCGTCGCCGCGACACGCAGGCTCCTTTATGCCTATTGCAGAGCTTCGCACGCGGTGGCTACCGTTAGGATGTTGTGGCCGGCCGCGCCACCTACGCTGTGCCGCCTTTCCTTCACAACCCAGTTGCATGAGCCTTCTGAGCAAACATATCGGAAACCACGCCAGGACCTATGCTGGCCTGGCGGGCGTGGCCGTATTCCTGGCTGGCGTACTGGGTACGGTGCTCCTGGTGGCGAGCATGCAAATGGGCGATATGACCGAGGTACAGGCCCGCACCGTCGACCAGTTGGAGGCGGTGGCCCGCGATACCAACGAGATGCTCGCCCGCCTGAACCGCGAGTTCCAGCCCGAGTGCACGCCGGAAAATCTGGCGCGGCTGCGCGGCGTGCTGTTCGGCACCCGTTTTCAGCGCGACATCGGCCTGTTCGATGGCGAAAACCGCCTCGCGTGCACCACCAGTCTGGGCAACTTGCGCGCGCCTGTGCGCATACAGGCGCCCCAGATCCAGCTTCTCGACAAGGACGGGCTGTTGCGCGCCAGCTGGTTCAATTTGCGGGTGGCCGTTGGCGGCGGCAAGCACAATGCCATCGTCGTGCAACATGGGCCGTTCAATACCGTGATCGACCCACGCATTACCAGCGAGCTGTTTGGCTACGGGGCCAGCCACATCGGCTACCGGTTGACAGAGGGTGGCCTGTTCCCGGTGCGCGCCAAAGGCGAAACCCCTGCTGCACTGCGCGAGCATCTTGCGGCGAGCGCACTCGCCGCCCGGACGGAGGCGGACTACGACTGGAAGCTCGGGGCCTTTGTTCATTCCGCACCCGTGCCCGATACCCGGTTCGTGGTGCAGACCTATGCGACCCTGGGTGATGCCGCGGCCCGGCACGCGCAAGTGATCCTGTTCCTGGTCTCGGTTTCCGCGCTGCTCGGCGTCTTGTATTGCAGCTCGGCAGCGCCACGCTTTGCACGCCTGGCCGAGCTGGACCACCGCATTGCTTCGCTGGTCTGGCCCGAGCACGTGGTCTGCGTCTACCAGCCCATCATGGATTTGCAAAGCGGCGCCCCAGTGGGCTGCGAGGTGTTGATGCGCCTGCGTGACGGCGCGGAAACCTTGTTTCCCGACGCCGTGATTCCGGCTGTGATGGCCCAAGGACTCACCTGGCAGCTTGATCAGGCCGTGATCCGCAAAGGCCTGGCCGAACTCGCGCGCCATCTGCCACCGGCAGGCGAGTTCAGGATCTCGTTCAACCTGTTTCCGCAGAACATCCGTTTTGACGCATTGCACCAGCTGTTGACGGAGCGGCTGCAGGCCTTGGGCCGGACCGACCTGAGGATCGATCTGGAGGTGATCGAGCAGGACTACGACGCATCCATGCTCGAGGAAGTTGGCAAGCTCAAGGCGGCCGGCTACATGATCTCGGTCGATGATTTCGGCACCGGGTTTTCCAACCTGGGCAGCGTGAAGAAACTGTCGCCGAGCTTTCTCAAGATCGACAAGTCCTTCATCTTCGACATGGAAGACGCATCGGTGCGTTCCAGCCTGATCCCCGAGATCGTCGGCATCGCCAAGGCCGTCGGCGCCCAGGTTGTCGCCGAGGGCGTGGAGAACGCGCTGCAGGCCGACCGACTGCGGGCGCACGGCGTGCAATACGGGCAAGGCTATTTTTTCTCCAGGCCGCTGCCGATCGAGCAGTTCGTGCGGTTTCTTGAGAAGGCGCCGCTGGCTAGTTCCCAGGGCCACCCACTTCGTGAGTTCCCTGCGCCGCAAGAAGGTGCCCGTGTTTCAACCTGGGGCACGGCGGCGGCTGAGTAGCCCCGGCGTCGCTCAAAGCAAAGCGTAGGTCGTCGTCGCGCGGCTCACGCTTTTGCCGTCATCTGCACCCCGGATATCGATCTCGCCAAAGGCCAGCGACTTGCCGGCGCGCAGCACCCGCGCCTCGATGAGTGCATCCTGATTGGACAGCGGTTTGAGAAAGCTCGTGTTCATCTGCACGGTCGTGCAGGGGCGGAATTCGCCGAAATGCTGGATCAGTGCGAGCACCATGGCCGTATCGGCCGCGGCCATCATCGCCTGCCCGCAGAGCATGCCGCCCACTCGCGAAAGCTGCGTGTTCTGCGGCAGGCGCAGGATGACGGCGCCGCCTTCATGCGCATGCACGCGCAGGTCGAGCGCCTGCACCCAGGGCGCAAAGTATTCGGCGAGCGCGGATTGAAGTTGTGCTGGATCAGTCATTGGAGCGGAATTTGGACAACCAGTGCTCCATCAGTTTGCCTGCGGCTTCGCGGCCACCGAGGCCGAACGAGAGTGCCACTGCGACCGCGACCGCGCCCAGCGTGAGGCCAAAGGCAAGGTTGACGATATCGTCCGCGATGCCCATGGCGCGCAGGCCCATGGCCAGTACCAGCGCGAGGATGGCAAAGCGCGCCACTCTCGCCAGGCCCTTGGAGGCGCTGCTGCTGGCGCTGTCGATGGCTTCGTAGGCCACATTCGCCAACCAGAAGCCAATGACCAGGATGGCCGAGCCCAGGAGCACGTCGCCGCCAAACCGGATGAAGGTCGTCACAACGTCGCCCAGACGCGTAAAGCCGAGTTGGCCGGCCGCCTCCACCGTGGCAAACAGCATCGCAAAAAACAGTACGATGCGGCCCGCCAGCACAGAGGCGCTGGTCTTCTCGAACGCGCGGGACATGCCGATGTGCGCGGGCAGCGTGTCGAAGCCCACGCTGGTCAGGAGCCGTGCCAGCAAGGCCGAGGCAAACGAGGCCACCAGCCACGTCACCACCAGGATCAGGCCTGCAGCAATGATGTGCGGCACCGAATTCAGGATCAGCGTGAGCATGTCCGTTGCGGGTCGGGAGATGGCTTCGAGCCTGAGCGCATCAAGCGCGGCAATCAGCGAGGGCAGGAACACGGCGATGAACACCAGCATGCCCAGCACATTGGACAGCTGCACCGACTCCGCGAGACCCGCTTGCCCGCCGAGCTTGTCCGCGCCCGCGGTGCGCAGCAGGCTGGTGGTCAGGTTACGCAACACCAGCGCCACGATCCAGCCGACCCCGCCGATCACGAACGCGGCGAATGCGTTGGGCAGCATGTCCAGCGTTTTGGTGATCATGGCGCGCAGCGGTTCAAGCAGGCCCTGCATCTGCAGTGCGTTGAGAATCGCCGGCACGAACAGCAGGATCACCAGCCAGAACGCGGCTTGGCCAACGCTTTGGCTCATCGGCGCCATGCCCGCGTGCTCCGACAGTTTTTCATCCAGTGTGGTGGCGCCCAGCGCCTTGTTGATGCCGGCGCGCACCACAGCGGCCAGCAGCCAGGCCACGACTGCGAGCAGCAAGCCCGCCAGCAGCCGTGGCGCGTATTCGAACAACTGGGTAGTGAGTGCGGCGAAAGGACTGGAAACCAGGCCCAGGTCCAGTGAGTTGAAGACGCCGGCCAGCGTCAAGAGCAGCACGGCCCAGAAGAACGCCACCGCGACCAGCGACTCCAGGTTCAGCGTCTGGCCAGTCAGGCCGGCGAAGCGCCGGTTCAGGCCCACGTAAGCCAGGCTGCGACGCACACCGGCGCGCACGATGACCGCGACCAGCCAGCCGATCAGCAAAATAGCCAATGCGCCAAGTAGCTGGGGAATATGCTGGCCCAGGCTGCTTTGCATGGATTGCATCAGTGCGGAAGCATTCATGGTTCCTCCTCTTTCCGTTCTTTAAGTCGGGGAGCCATGATGTCAGTGCGCCAAGAGCGCGTCAACCGCCCATAGGGACGGCCAAACCGGCGGTCAAACCGTGGCGGCTTGCAGCCCGGCCTCGCGCAGCCGCGCGAGGACTTGCTCGATATGCTGCGGCCCGCGCGTTTGCAGCACCAGTTCGATCTCCACGCTTTGCACCGAAAGCGACGTGAACGCACGCTGGTGGTGCACCTCGTCGATGTTGGCGCCGGCATCGGCCACCGTGGCTGTGATCTTCGCCAGTACGCCCGGAATGTCGCGCGCGCTGACGCAAATGCGCGCGAGGCGCCCCGCGCGCACCATGCCACGTTCAATGATCGCTGCCAGCAGCAGCGGGTCGATATTGCCGCCGCACAGCACCAGGCCGACCTTCTTGCCTTTGAAGCGCTCGGGGTATTTGAGCAGCGCGGCCAGGCCGGCGGCGCCTGCGCCTTCGACCAGGGTCTTCTCGATTTCCAGCAGCATCACGATGGACTGCTCGATGTCGCCTTCATCCACCAGCACCAGGTCGTCCACCAGCCGGGCGACGATCTCTTGTGTGATCTGGCCGGGTGTGCCGACGGCGATGCCTTCGGCAATCGTGCTGCTGCCTTGGAGGTGGTGCGTGCCCTTGATCGCATTGACCATGGCGGGAAAACGCGCGGTTTGCACGCCCACGATCTCGATGCCCGGCTTGAGCGCCTTGGCCGCCGTTGCGATGCCAGAGATCAGCCCGCCGCCGCCCACGGCGATGATCAGCGTATCTAGCGTCGGCACAGCCGCCAGCATCTCCAGCCCTACTGTGCCCTGGCCGGCGGCGACGGCTTCGTCGTCATAGGGGTGCACAAAGGTGAGTTGCTGCTCTGCGGCCAGGTGGTAGGCATGGGCGCGCGCTTCTTCCAGCGTGTCGCCGTGCAGTACCACCTCGGCGCCGAATCCGCGCGTGCGTTCCACCTTTACGCCCGGCGTGAAGCGCGGCATCACGATCACGGCACGCAGGCCCAGGCGCTGCGCATGGTAGGCCACGCCCTGCGCATGGTTGCCGGCCGACATGGCCACCACGCCGCGCGCCCGCTCGACCTCGGTCAGCAGGGTCAGCTTGTTGCAGGCGCCGCGCTCCTTGAACGATGCCGTGAACTGCAGGTTCTCGAACTTGAGGAACACCTGCGCGCCGGCAATTTCCGAGAGCGTTTTCGATTCCACGCAGGGCGTGTCAAGCACGTGGCCTTGCAGGCGCGCTGCGGCTTGCTGGATGTCGGTCAGGGTAAGCATGCGCAGGATTGTGGCGCCAGAAAAGACGTGGAAGCCAGATTGCTATAGAGTTTTCTTTTGATTGATAGAGAAAAATACGATTTCACTAATATGACGCGGATGGTTATCGTGCCTTTCCCGAACATTCCCAGGACAGAAAAGGCCGCGCCATGACATTGAAGATGAATCGCAAATGGATCTTGGGGCTGGCGGCCGGCGCCGCGGTGCTTGCCGCTGCAATGGCCTCCCTGGCGTGGGCCGACCGGCCTCTGCGCCCCGACGCGTTTGCGCCGCTGGCGCCCATTCCTGCGCAACTTCCCGAGGCCAAGCCACCGCAAGGCCTGTCGTTCACCGTATTCGAAACCTCGCGCTCGGCCGGCACGCTGGAGGCGTTGATCGTCGGCGGGGGCAGCTGGCTGACACTGCGGCAACCGGTGCACATGGCGGTGCTGGTGCGCCATCCCGCGGGCGACCTGCTGTTCGACACCGGCCTCGGGCGCAACGTGGCGCAGCAGTTCGCCGTCAATTCCTGGCTGGACCGCCAGTTCTTCGGCTTCAAGGATGTGAATCCGGTGGTCGAGCAACTGGCGCGGCACGGGTTGCCGGCGCGCAGCATTTCGCTGGTGGTTCCGTCGCACATGCACTGGGACCACATCAGCGCCTTGCCGGACTTTCCAGAGGCGCAGGTATGGGTTGCCAAGGCGGAACGCGAGCAGGCGGCTCAGGGAGCGGCGCCGGCCTTTCTGGCCAGCCAGTTCGCCGGCGTGCAGAACTGGCGTGACTTGACGTTCAACGGGCCGGCCTACCTGGGCTTTCCGGCCAGCCGCGACGTGCATGGCGACGGATCGGTGGTGCTGGTACCCCTGTCCGGCCATACCGCCGGCCAGGTCGGCATGTTCCTGAACCTGCCATCGGGCCAGCGCTACTTCTTCACCGCCGATGTGACCTGGACGCTCGATGGATTCCAGCGGCCGGCCGATCGTTCCTGGCTGGCCCGCGCCATGGTGCATCTGGACCGCGAGGAGCGCGCCAACCAGGCCGTCATCGTGCAGATCCACCGGCTGATGAAGGCCCATCCGGCGTTGAAGATCATCCCTGCCCACGACGAGCGCGTGGCAAAGGCCTTGCCCCGTTTTCCCGCCTTCCAGAAGTGAATTTCAATGCACCTGCGCAACCTGCGTTACTTCTGCGCTGCCTATGAGGAGCACAGCACCGTCGGCGCGGCGCGCGCCTGCCATGTGACACAGCCGGTGATTTCAGGTGCCATCGCGCAGCTGGAAGAGGAACTCGGCGTGCGGCTGTTTGTGCGCCAGCAGCGTGGCCTGGCGCCCACCGCGGCGGCGCAGCGGCTGTATCGATTGGGCGGCAAGCTGCTGGCCGATGCGCAGGCCATCAGCGAAAGTTTTCGCGACAGCACGCTCCATCCGCAGCTTGCCTTGCACGTGCTGCCGGCCCTGAACATCGAGCACACGCGGCGGCTGCTGCAGCAATTGCGCCGCGAGATTCCGCACCTGGCGTTGCGCTTGCCCGATGAAGGCGAGCCCTGCGACGCGGCGCTGACCTCGGAGCACTGCGCGGACAAGAGCGCGACTTTCCTTGCGCTCTGGGAGGAAACCTATGCGCTCGTGGTCCCGCATGACCATCCGCTGGCCGTGAAGGAGGTGATCACGCTGGACGATCTGCACCACGTGGCTTTCATCGAACGCAGCCATTGCGAGATGCAGAAAACATGGCAATTGGCGATGGGCCAGCACAAAGTCGTGCCCGACGTGCGGGCCCGCGCGCAAAGCGAGGAGTGGGCGCTGGGCCTGGTCGCGGCCGGCGTGGGCGTGACGATTGCGCCGCTGCATGCGCTGGTGGCGGCACCCGGGCTGGTGGTGCGCGACGACGTGGCGGTGCTGCAAGGCTTCAAGCGCAGCATCGGCCTGGCCTACCACGCGCACTCATCCGAAGCCGGTACCCTGGCCGATGTGCTGCGCGTCTGCCGGCGCTGGCTTGAAGCGCGTTGGCAGCCGGCGTCTTCGGCGGGGACTCATCCAGAACAAACCCGCAGCACATCGCTGCCGTAAGCCTCCAGCTTCTTGGCGCCGATGCCGCTGATGCCTTGCAGGTCGGCCAGGCTTTGCGGCGCGCGCTCGGCAATGGCCGCCAGCGTGGCATCGTGAAAAATCACGTAAGCCGGCAGGTTGTGCTCGCGCGCCACTTCGGCGCGCCAGGCCTTGAGATTGATGAAGCGGGCCTGGGCGTCAACACCCAGGCTCGCTGCAGCAGGGGCTGCGACCCCGGTCGCGCGGCGCGTGCGCTTGGGTGCGGCGGGCGCCGACACCGATTCGCGCAGTTGTACCGCCACCTCGCCCTTGAGCACCGCGCGCGAGCCTTCGGTCAGGCACAGGGTGTCGAAGCTATGGCCGCTGTCCAGCGACACCTTGTGCAGCCCCACGGCGCCGGTTGCGATGAGCTGGCGCAGCACGCCGCGCAACTGCGCCTCGCTCAACTCGGCGCCCAGGCCGAACGTGCTCAGGCTCTCGTGCCCGAACTGCGCCACCTTCTCGGTCTTCTTGCCGCGCACGATGTCCATCAGGTGCCCGGCGCCAAAGCTGATGCCGCTGGCCTGCTGCACGCGGTAGATGGTGGACAGCAGCTTGCGCGCCGCGTCGGTGCCGTCCCATACGGCGGGCGGGCTCAGGCAGTTGTCGCAATTGCCGCAGGGCTCGGACTTTTCGCCGAAATAGCCCAGGAGCCGAACACGCCGGCAGTCCGTGGCCTCGGCCAGCGCAAGCAACGCATCGAGCTTGCCGCGCATCACCTGCTTGAATTCCTCGTTGGCCGGGCTTTCGTCGATCATGCGCCGCTGGTTCACCACGTCCTGCAGGCCGTAGGCCATCCAGGCGTCGGCGGGAGCGCCATCGCGGCCCGCACGGCCGGTCTCCTGGTAGTAGCCCTCGATGTTCTTGGGCATGTCCATGTGGGCAACGAAGCGCACGTCAGGCTTGTCGATGCCCATGCCAAAGGCGATGGTGGCCACCATCACGATGCCTTCCTCGCGCAGGAAGCGGTCCTGGTTGGCCTGGCGCACGGCGGTGTCGAGGCCGGCGTGGTAGGGCAGTGCGCGGATGCCGGCTTCGCTCAGGGTCTGCGCGATGTCCTCCACCCGCTTGCGCGATTGGCAATACACCACGCCGGCATCGCCCTCGTGCTCGCGCTCGATGAAGCGCATCAGTTGCGTGGTGGCGTCCTTCTTCTCGACCAGGCGATAGCGAATGTTGGGCCGGTCGAAGCTGCTGACGAAGTGCTGCGCATCTTCGAGCTGCAGCCGCTCCACGATGTCGGCGCGCGTGATGGCGTCGGCCGTGGCGGTGAGCGCCACGCGCGGCACGCTGGCGTAGCGCTCGTGCAGCACCGTCAGCGCGCGGTACTCGGGGCGGAAGTCGTGGCCCCACTGGCTCACGCAATGCGCCTCGTCAATGGCAAACAGGCTCAAACTCGAGCGCTGGTACATGCGGTCCAGCAGGCCGAGAAAGCGCGGCGTGGTGACCCGCTCGGGCGCCGCATACAGCAGCGTGATCTCGCCGCGCAGCAGGCGCTGCTCGACTTGCGACGCCTCTTCCATCGTCAGCGTGGAGTTGAGGAACGCGGCTTCCACGCCCGCCTCATGCAACGCGCCGACCTGGTCGTGCATCAGCGCGATCAGCGGCGAGACGACGATGGCCACGCCGTGGCCGGCCTGCTGGCGCGCGATCGCCGGGATCTGGTAGCACAGCGACTTGCCGCCGCCCGTGGGCATCAGCACCAGCGCATCGCCGCCGGCGATCACCTGGTCGACGATGGCAGCCTGCGGGCCCCGAAATTGCTCGTAGCCGAAGACTTGGCTGAGGATTGCGCGGGGGGCGGGGGAAAGAGAAGGAGAGGCCAAGGTGCTATGCATTCAATCTGCGCCTACATCTGTTCCCATGGCAGCTTGTCGTGGCGCCAGCCGTTGAGCGTTGAGCGGCGAAACTGCGCGTCCAGGTCACCCTCGAAGCCGTGCACCACATTCACCACATCGGTGAAGCCGGCGGTTTCGAGCACCTTGCCGGCATCGCCCGAACGCTTGCCGCTGCGGCAGATCAGCACCACGGTCCGGTCCTTGGCACCGGCTTCGCGTTCCACGGCGGTGCAAAACTGGGCGGGGTCGGGTGTCAGGTCGGGGTATTCGTACCAGGGTATGTTTTCCACGCCCGGCGGGCGGCCCACATAGAGCGACTCGATCTCCATGCGCACATCCACGAACAAGGCGTCGGGCTGTTGCTGGAGCAGGGCCCAAGCCTCTTGGGGGAGCAGGTTTCTCATGGGGGCTATTGTCGGGCAAACGCTATGCGCGGCTGCCGGCCGCGGCGTGAGCCCCAAACATCAAAAATTGTTAACTGCATTGGCTTGAACGCAACGACGGCTTGTAATGGCTCGCATGAGAGCAGCCGATCTGAGCGCGCTTGCAGAGATTGCGCTGTCTGCGACCGGCGTCAAGACAGCCTCTGATTTCGAGACATGGTGCCGGACAGAAGTTCGCAGGCTCGTGCCCTATGGAACGCTGCTGTGCGTTGCAGGGCAAGTGCACGCCGGGTTGATCGTCATCGATGCCTTGTACCCGATCGACTATCCCGCGGAGTATCTGGTGCATATCCAGCGGCAAGCGCCTTTAACGGACAGGCGCGTTATCGCAACCTGGCTGGCAACGCGCCAGCCGCAGATTGTGGTCAAGGAAACGGCCGAGCAAAGTCTTTCGCCGCTTGAGCTGCGAGAGTTCAGCTTGTTCGAGCTACGAAACATTGCTGCCCACGGCGTGATTGAGCCGGACGCATGCCAGGCCACCTATTTTTCCTTCTCGCGGATGCCTGAGCCACTGCTGCCGGACATCGGCTTGCGTCTGTCGCTAGTTGTTCCTTACCTGCACCAGACGTTCTGCAACGTGCGGGCGCAGCAAATCGCTACGCGATCGACTTCCGATCGATCACGGCTGACAGAACGTGACTATCAAGTGCTGCGCGGATTCATGCTGGGAATGACGAACGCGGAAATCGCGAAGCAAGTTCATCGCAGCCCGCACACCATCAAGCATCAAATCGCCGCGCTTATGCATAAGCTGGGAACGAGCAACCGAACCGAGACGGTGGCCAAGGCGATGTCCATGGGCATCGTGATCCCGACGGCCGTGCGGACCAACGCGAAATAGGCCCGTTCGGGCTATTGAGCGTCTGCGAGGTGCTGCATAGCATCGAGAGACGCTTTCAGTCTTCTTTTCTTTCTGGGGAATAGATCATGCCGAAACCTCGTTTTGCAGCAGGTTGGCTTCGCCATGTCCGCCTCCTGATCGGCTTGAAGCTCGCGATGCTCCTGGCTCTTTGGAGCGGCGCTTCATTCGCGCAAACCCTGGTGGAGATTCGGCCCATCACCGCCGGAAACGCCTCGGGCGCCCTGTCGTCACCACAGTACATGGTCGATGGCGATCCAAATACCTTGTGGAATTCCGGTGGCCCGCCAACCCAGTGGATTGACATCGATCTCCAGCGAGACCGCCAAGTCATGCAAATTCACCTGTTGACCGCGCAGGCGCCGAATGGGCCAACGAATCACAACGTCTATGGCCGTACGCAAGCCGGCCAATGGGTTGGTCTTGGCATCCTGTCTGGATACACAAGCGACAACCAATGGCTCACTTTGGAAGTTCCACCCAGCATACCGATTCGCTACGTCATTGTTCAGACCACCGGGGGACCTTCATGGGTGGCGTGGCGGGAAATCAAGGTGTTCGAGGGACTGCAGCCGCATCAGCGGGGTGATGTCGTGGGGCGCGACCTGGCTTTCACCGGTTTAGGTTCTATCGGGCATCTGGGACTCTGGGACGGACAACAAGTGTTTGAAGTTTTGAATGAACCGACGGTGGTTCAAGCGAACACCTATGACAACTTTGCTGCGCGATCCAAAACCTGGGACCCAATCTACACAAAAATTCCCAGCTTTAGTGTTCGTACGTGTTTCATAAAATTTTGTTTTTGGCGAACGAACTCATCGGACAGGGTTCTACTCGAGTCGCGGCGGGCCATAGCGGCCAGGGCCGAACAAATTCGCGCTATTGGTGCGACGTACACCCTTATTCCCGCAAAGGTCCAATATGCTCTTCCGGAAATGTCTGATCCGGCCGATAGGACGGCTTTCAAACCGGCCGTCCAAGGCGTATATCGCAGCGACGCGTACATACTTGACATCTTCGGATTTACTAACGTTCCGAATGGGCCGTATTGGATGTGGTACATGGGTACCAACTTCCCCGTGGAACGCGTTGTCACTGGGGATCCGCCGTCCTGGGCAACCAACATCAAGAACTTGCATCAGGGCGTCATACTGCCCCTCGCCATCTATCAAAAAATCAAGGCATTCACACCATGACCTTCAAGAAAAAATGGTGGGTAGCTGCAACCGTCGCTGCCGTATGCTTGGTCGCGATTGGCTGCTATGTGCTTCTAGGGCGGGGCATGCCTTCAGATAACAAGGCTAAGAATGGAGGGGGCGCCACACAAAGGCCAAGCAGCTCAGTCAGTGGGTTTGGCGGGGCCAGCGGGCTCGACCTGCCCACCCAGGCGCAACGCAGTGCAGAATCCTCGCGATTGTGGGCGGAATACCGGGCGTCCAAAGTTGGAAACGCTTCGGCCGGGAGTGAAATTATCGGCACCATCGCTGCCATCGGGTTTCTTTCGAGCACGCGCGCCAGCGTCGACGAAGTTCTCTCTCTGCTCAAATCCAACGTCTCCAAGGAAGAAAAGGTTGAGCTACTCCGCTTACTCGGAAGAAATCTCTACTGGGACACCAAAGATCCATCAATTCGGGCCGATATTGCGCGGGCTCTATCCGCCACTGCGTTGGAGTTCGATGACAAAGATGTCGTTAATGCTGCCACCTTGGTGTATACGCGGCTCGGGTATTTCCCCAACTCCTTGGCGATCCTGGATCGTGCTTACAAGTTAGATGCGATCTCGCGACAAGACCATTACGGTGAGATGGCGCATATGTTAATGAGTGCTCCGTCAATGGACCAGTTGGTCCTGCTTCGAAACATGGAGGATGGCAAGAATGACTTTTCCCGCGATGTACTGGTTGGCACACTTGCAAACAAAAATGCTGCGCTATCTCTTTCGCCCGAGGTCCAGGCTGCGGCTGCGACCTTGCTTGCGAAATGGGAGCCTGACCTAGGAACTGGGTTCGGCACAGTGTCAGCAATAATTTGGGAGCATTGGCTCGATGCGAGCGTGACCTTAAATGCCAAACTTTCCGGAGAGCCGGAAAGAGCTACCATGGCCAAACTACTCAAAGTTGACGAAACAGCGGATCCCCGCAAGCTGATAATTGCGCTGTGGAACGAACCTTCGGCGGAGGTTGTTAGAGCAGCGTTTGACAGAGGGACCTTGGCCAAGATCGACGCGAAGGTCGCTGCCTATGGGGTCAGCAATCCTCATAGAGGAGATATTCAGGAAGACGTGCAAACTGCGCGGCGCAATCTCGCGAGCGTGAAGCAAAAGTGATGCTGTCGCGTGTCGTGTCCAATGGCAATTCCAGGAAAAAATGGTGGGCAGCTGCTGTCATCGCTGCCGCGTGCTTGGTCGCGATGGGCTCCTATGTTTTTTTAGGGCAGAGCATATCTTCAGCTACCAAGACGAAGAATGCTAGGGATGCCACGCTCGGGCCAAGCAGCGCGGTCAGTGGGTTTGGCGGGGCTCGTGGGCTGGACATGCCAACCCAGGCGCAACGCAGCGCAGAATCCTCTCGTTTGTGGACGGACTACCGAGCCTCCAAGGTAGGAAGCGGCGCGGCCGGGAGCGACATCATCGGCACCATCGCCGCTATAGGCTTTCTGCCGAGTACACGAGCCAACGTCGATGAGGCTCTCTCGCTACTCAAATCCAATATCACCAAGGAGGAAAAAGTCGACCTGCTGCGCCTGCTCGGGGTCAATCTCTACTGGGACACAAAAGACCCATCGATTCGGGCCGATATTGCTCGGATTTTGTCCGCCACTGCGTTGGAGTCCGATGACAAAGACATCATTAACGCAGCCACCCTGGTGTATACCCGACTCGGTTATTTCCCCAACTCCTTGGCGGTTCTGGATCGTGCTTATAAGTTGGGGGCGATCACTCAGCAAGATCACTATGGCGAGATGGCGCACATGTTTCCGTTTGCCCCGTCGGCAGATCAATTGATGTTGATTCGAAACATAGAGGCTGGAAAAAATGACTTTTCCCGCGATGTGTTGGTAGGCAGACTTGCGAACCCGCTATTCACGTCATGCCTTTCACCTGATGTGCAGGCGTCAGCTGTGTCGCTGCTTGCAAAGTGGGAACCCGACTTAGGCGATCCGCATAGCGGTTTCGGCGGCGTCGAGGCAACGATATGGCAGCATTGGCTTGGTGCCAGCGTGGCGTTGAATGCCCAGCTTTCCGGCGAACCGGAAAGAGCGGCCATGGCCAAGCTGCTCAAAGTGGATGAGGCCGCAGATCCGCGCAAGCTGATCGCTGCGCTATGGACGGAACCCTCGGCTGAGATTGTCAAAGCTGCGTTTGACAGAGGGACCTTGGCCAGAATAGATGCGAAGGTTGCTGCCTATGGGGTAAGCAATCCGAACATTGAGGAGTT
>DATILI010000175.1:0-7503 GCA_035476635.1 Burkholderiaceae bacterium
GGCAACTCACGCAGCAGGGCCTGTGCCCGCTCCTGCCCCCGGTGGTAGCCGATCAACACAGTAGCGCCCTCCGCGGCCAACATGCTCGCGCACGCCGCACCAATGCCACTGCTGCCACCCGTGACCACTGCGGTCTTGCCCTTCAACCGGCGACTGTCCATTTAACGAACTTCCTTTCTGGTCGACTTCATCCGGCGCTATGGACGAAACTTTGTGCTTGCGCCACACTTGAAGCCTTGCCCCGATTGTTCGTCAAGCGGGTGCCCGAGAAATACACTTGTCCATTTATCGAACATGACATCAGTGCCGGATGCGGGGTCTCTCAAACGCGGGGTTCTCTTGCTCAAACTGCTGGCGACCGCCGGATCGCGCGGACTGCCGCTGACGGATCTGGCTGTCAAAAGCGCGCTGCCGCATCCTTCGGTTCATCGCGTGCTGAAGCAGTTGACCGCCGAGCGGCTGGTCGAGCACAACCCCGAATCGCGGCGCTATCGGCTGGGACCGCTGACCTTTGAGCTGGGCCTCGCCGGCTCGACGATGTTCGACATCCGGGACCTCTGTGAGCCGTCCATGAAAACCCTCGCTGCTTTCACGGCCGATACCGTGTATCTCGTGGAACGCAGCGGGTTCGACGCAGTCTGCGTGCACCGTCTCGAGGGAAGCTTTCCGATTCGCACGCTCACGCTCGATGTCGGCAGCCGTCGACCTTTGGGGGTGGGTGCGGGTGGCTTGGCCGTTCTCGCTGCCATCGACGAGGAGGAGCGCGGTGAAATCATCGAACGCGTGACCCCCAGTCTCGGGGCTTTTGGCGGGCTCACGGCCGAGGCGCTGGTGCGGGCTTGCGAGAGCACTCGCGATGCCGGCGCCAGTGTCATCAAGAGCACGATCAACCTGGGCGTTACCGCGGTCGGCGTTGCATTCCGAAATCCCATGGGCCAGCCGCTTGGCGCCTTGAGCGTCGCCGCCCTGTCGCAGCGCATGTCCAAGCAGCGAGTTCAGGAGATATCAGTCGCACTGAAGTCCGCATCCAAGGAAGTCGAACAACGGCTGCGTGCGCACAAGCGCGGGGCTTGGCATGCAGGGGGCGCGCTGCGTGCGGCCTCTTGAGCGTGGTCAGGCGTAGCGCACCAGCACGGACTTGGTTTCCAGAAACGACTCGAACGATTCTTCGCCCAGGTCACGACCGTAGCCCGAGGCACGGCGGCCCCCTTCGGGCAAGCCGGGCCACGGCATAGGCTCGGTGTTCACCGCTACCTTGCCGGAGCGGATTCGCGGCACGACGGTGTGCATGGTGCTCAGGTCACGAGTCCATAGGCATGCGGACAGCCCGTACGGCGTGTCGTTGGCCATCTGCACCGCATGCTCGATGTCGTCGAACGGTGTGATGGTGATGACGGGCCCGAACACCTCCTCCCGCACGATCGCAGACGCCTGGTCCACCACCGCAACCACGCTCGGGCGCACATAAAAGCCCGCGGCGTCGACGCGCGGAGCCGTGGTCAGCAGTTCAGCGCCGGAGCGCTGGGCCGTGTCGAGGTGCTGAAGCACGCGCTGCTGCTGGCGCGCGTTGATCAGCGGTCCGAGTTCAGTCTCCGGTATCAGCCCGGCGCCCAGTCGCATCGCATCGGCGTGGCGGGTCAGACGCTCCGCGGCTTCGTCGTAGATGCGTTTGTCGACGTACAACCGCGAACCCGCCACGCACACTTGCCCGGAATTCAGGAAGATGCTGCCGGCGATGCCCGGGATGGCCTTGTCGAGGTCCGCGTCCGCAAACAGGATCTGGGGCGACTTGCCGCCGAGTTCCAGCGTCGCCTTGGTCACATTGCGCGCCGCGGCCAGGGCAACCTGCGTACCCGTGGCCGTGGACCCGGTGAACGTGATCTTGTCCAGCCCCGGATGCGCGGCAAGGGCCGCGCCCGCTGCCGTGCCGGTTCCCGTGACCACGTTCACCACGCCCGGTGGAAAGCCCGCCTCATGAATGAGCCCGGCCAGATGCAGCGCGCTCAACGACGCTTCCTCCGAAGGTTTGAGAACCACAGTACAGCCGGCTGCAAGCGCGGGCGCCAGCTTCCACACCGACATCATCAGCGGCACGTTCCAGGGAATGATGGCACCGACAACCCCCAGCGCTTCCTTCTGGGTGTAGCCAAAGAAGGCTGAATCCGGGATGGGCACGCCAACCTGGACAGTCCGGCCCGCCGCACGCCCGGCGAGCCCCGCCATGTAACGCAGCACGTCGATGGCACCGCCGACATTCAGGTCCCTCGCCATCCAGATCGGCATGCCGACATCGATGACTTCCAGTTCGGCGAGAAGGTGCCGATCGCGCGCGATCAGGTCGGCAAGCCGGCGCAAGAGCGCTTCCCGCCCCGCGCCATGCATGCGCGCCCATGGTCCCTGCTCGAAGGCATCGCGCGCGGCACCCACGGCCGCGTCGATGTGCCCGGCTCCGCCAGCCGCAATGCTCGAGATCTGCCGGCCGCTGCTGGGATCGATGACGGGCAGGGTTTCGCCCACGGCATGCCTTTCACCATGGATGAAAACGCCCGCGCCAGCATCGAGGGCGCTTCGGGTGGCCGGCGAAAGAAGCGAGAGATCGTTTTCAAGCATGATGCAGTTCTTCCGAGTGGATGAAATCGGCCGCGCGTTCGGCGATCATGATCGTGCCGGCATTCGTATTGCCGCGCGGGATGGCGGGCATGACGGAAACGTCCGCCACACGCAGGCCTTGCAGTCCGTGCACGCGCAGCCGTGCGTCCACCACGGCCTGCGAATCGGTTCCCATCTTGCATGTGCCACCGGGGTGATAGACCGTCTTGGCATAGTGACGCACTCGCGCGTCGATGGTGGCGTCGTCATCGCCCGCAAACTCCGCGAGAGGCTCGATCTCGTGGCTGACCATGGCCGCGAACGAGGGCGCGCCCAGGATACGGCGGGCGAGACGAACGCCTTCGCGCAACACGCGCACGTCATCCTCATCGGCCAGGGCACCCGCGTCCAGCCACGGCAGCGCCAACGGGTCCGGGCTGCGCAATCGCAACTCGCCGCGCGACTTGGGCGCCAGCAGGCAGGGGTTCAGTGTCACGCCATGGACCATGGGGGGCTCGCGGTCCACATCGCCGACCAGCACCGGAAGCACATGGAACTGCACATCGGCACGGCCATCGCCGTCGACGTCGAAGAAGCCGCCGGACTCCACCACGTTGGAGGTCATCAGCCCCGTCTTGAACAGCACCCATTGGGCGCCGTGCTTCAGCGCCGAAAAGCCCTTGTCCTGGCCAAACAGGCTGATGGGCGAACGCGTCTGGCCGTATACGGACACCTCGAGATGATCCTGGTAGTTGCGGCCCACGCCCGCCAAATCGCGAACGACCGGGATGCCCAGCGACTGCAAGTGGGCGCCGGGGCCGACACCCGACTGCAGCAGGATCTTGGCGCTGCCCAGGCCTCCGGCACACAGCACCACTTCGCGCCTGGCACGAAAGCTCAGCTTCGTGTGCGCGCCTTTGCTCTCGATGCATTCGACGCCGATGGCCCTGGACCCTTCGAACAGGATGCGAGCCACCGTGAGGTCGGTGCGCACGTCCAGGTTGGCGCGGTCCATCGCGGGGCGCAGGAAGAATCGAGCCGTATTGCCGCGTTCACCCTGGAACGCCGTGATCTGGTAGAAGCCGGCGCCGAGCTGGGAGTGGCCGTTGAAATCATGATTGAACGGCAGGCCAACCTCTTGCGCGGAGCGCACGAATGCGCTGTTGAGGGCATGACGGTACGGCGTATCGATGACCTTGAGGAGTCCGTCGGCGCCGTGATAAGCATCCGACAGGCGCACGTTTCCTTCGGACTTGCGAAACCAGGGCAGGACATCTTCGTAGCCCCAGCCGGCACATCCCTGGTCGCGCCAATCGTCGTAGTCCTTGCGATCGCCGCGGATGTAGATCATCCCGTTCATGGAGCCGCTGCCGCCCAGCGTGCGCCCTTGAGGCACGTAGGACTTGCGTCCGCCCAGGCCGGCTTGCGGTTCTGACTCGTAGCCCCACATCCGGTGGGTGCCGAAAACGCGGCTGAAGCCGGCCGGCATGCGGATGAAGATGCTGTTGTCCTTGGCACCAGCTTCGATCAGCAGCACGCGGTTCGCGGGGTCGGCCGACAGGCGATTGGCCAGCACACAGCCGGCGGAGCCTCCGCCGACGACGATGAAATCGTAGTTTGAATTGCTCATGGTGAAGTCTCGCTGTGACAGTCGTTTTTCCAGACGGCGGGGCGAACTTGGGTCATGCATGCGTCTCCTGATCCAGTTCGACCCGGCCCCGCTCGATGCGCAGGCGCACATCGCACAGGCCGTTCAGGTTGGCGCCTTCCGAGTCGGTGACGATGACGGTGGGTCCGTTGGCTCGCAAGTCGCGCAAGACGCCGGTCAGGCGCGCGACAAGCGCCGGCGCCACCCCCTCGAACGGCTCGTCGAGCAACAGCAGACGGTGGCCATAGCCTATGGCCCGCGCCAGTGCGGCGAGCTTTTGCTGCCCGCCCGAGAGCTGATTGCCGCGCCGGTCGATCAAGGGCACCAGCTCCGGGATCAGCGTCAGCACCTGGTCGAGTCGCCGGTTTCTGTCTGCCACGCCATTCAACTCCATAGGCAGCAGGATATTGGCGCGCACACTCAGGTCCGGCACCAGGCGGCGGTCCTCCGGCATGTAGCCCATGCCCCAGCGCACGCGCTGCTGTGTCGGCGCGTGTGTGACGTCCACACCTTCAAACAGCACCTGGCCGCGAACCGGCGGAAGCACCCCGACGATGGCGCGCATGAGCGTGGTCTTTCCCGCACCGTTGTGGCCGACGATGCCGACCACCGAGCCCGCGGCCGCCTCGAAGCTCACGTTCTCCAGGATGGACACGGGCCCCACCGATACCCCGAGGTTGCGTACTGCGATCACGACAAGACTCCAGTTGGGCTAGCCACCGCCGTCGGAACATGGCGCGGAGCGCCATGCGTGACGGCGCTCGTGACCAGGGCATTGCGCATGACGTCCTCGGGCACGCCGTCGGCAATGAGGTGCCCGTCGCGGAACGCGAGAATGCGCGTGACATAGCGGCGCACGACATCCATGTCGTGCTCCACGAACAGCACCGTCACGCCACCTGCGCGGATCGCGTCGAATACGACTTCCATCAGCGGCAGCTTTTCGGCCGACGACACGCCGCTGGTCGGTTCGTCGAGCAGCAGCAGTTTGGGCCGCAGCGACAACGCCATCGCGATGTCCACAAGCTTGCGCTGGCCCTGGGGCACCGAGCTGATCGGGCGCTGGGCGATACCCTGCAGGTTGAAGCGCACTAGTGTTTCCCACGCCACCGCCTCTCGCGACGGTGAGCGCAGGACCTGCAGCAGGCTTTGTTCGTGCTGACTAGCCAGCGCCAGCGACAGCACGATATGGTCCAGCACTGTCATTTCCGGAAACAGCTGCGGCACCTGGAAGGACCGGGCGACGCCGCTGGCCACCAGGCGCCGCGGGCCCTGGCCGACGACGTCTTTGCCCTCCAGCTGGATCGAGCCCTGTGTCGGCCGCAAGTAGCCTGTGACCATGTTGATGAAGGTGGTCTTGCCGGCGCCGTTGGTGCCGATCAGGCCGACGACCTCGCCACGGTGAATGCGAACGCTGATGTCGTTCACAGCCACGACCGCGCCGAAGCGGACCGTGAGGCCGCGTGTTTCGAGCAAGGGTGTCGAGGATTTCATGCGGCGGCCCTGCGCTTCCACTGAATCGCCGACAGGCCGCTGGGGAAGCGCACGATCAGCAGCAGCAGCGTTGCCCCGAGGACCAGCTTCCAGTAGTGCGGTGCGAACTCGAACGCCAGCGCGTGCACGACCTCCAGGACGAAGGCCGCGGCGAGCGACCCCCAGATGCCGCCGGCTCCGGCCAGGATCGTGATGAACACGAAGTCCCCGGAAGTCGTCCAGAAGCCCATGCTGGGATCGACCTGTCCGACGAACAACGCCACCAGCGCACCGGCCAGGCCGGCCAACACACCTGACAAGGTGTATTCGATGTGAATCAGCCGCTGCGGCGAGTAGCCCAGATAGTCGACCCGGACCTCGTTTTGCCGGACCGCCGGCCCGATGCCACCCATCGACGTCCGCAGGTAGCGGGAGACGCCCCAAGCGGCGGCCATAACGACGACGACCGTGAGCAGGTAGATGGCGTTGATCGCCGCGGCGCCAGTTGTCTGAATGGAGAAGAAGGCAGGCCGCGCGATCGAGAAGCCATCGGACGAACCAAGGCTTTGCGATTTGAGCAGGATGCCGTAGAGGATCATCGACAGGGCCATCGACAGCATCGCGAAGAAGATGCCACGGTAGCGGCGCAACAAGAATCCGGCGACAAAGGCGGTGAGGCCCGCGATGACGCCGGCCAGCAGCAGCAGCGCCAACGCGTCGCGCAGACCCAGCCATTGCATGCCCAGGCCGCTGGTATAGCCGCCGATACAGTAGTACATCGCGTGGCCAAAGGGCACTAGCCCGGCGCGCAGCAGCAAGAGCAGTCCAAGCGCCACCAAGCCCTTGGCCAGGGCGACGACCACCAGGCTTTGCAACCAGCCCGGCAGGAACAACACGCCCGAGGCCAAAAGCAGGGCGAGAAGGGCCAGGCCCGCATCGGATCGACGGTACATGCTCAGATCCTCCTTTGTGCGCTTTGCGGAAACAGGCCTTGCGGCCGCACCGACAGCACCAGCGCCATCACGGCATAGACAATGAATACTTCTGCGAACGGGTACAGGTGGATCGTGGCGGCGCGCGCGAAGCCCACCACCAGCGCGCCCACCGCCGCACCCGGGATGCTGCCCATGCCACCGATGACGACCACCGCGAAGGTGACGACGATGATCTCGGCGCCCAGGCCCGGCGCCACCTGGATCATCGGTGCCGTGAACGCGCCGCCGAGCGCACCCAGCACGGCACCGAGCACAAAGGTGGCGAGGTAGAGCCGCCGCACGTTGATGCCCATCGCCATCGCCATTTCGCGATCGTGGATCAGCGCCGTCAGGCAGCGGCCGGTGCGGGTGCGCTCCAGCAGCCACCAGAGGCACGCGCCCACGGCGGCCGCAAGCCCGATCAGCACAAACTCATAGTTGTTGAAGCGCAGGCCGGCGATCTGCGAGCCGCCCAGCAGGCCATAAGGTGCGGAGGCGGACTGCGGCGAAGTCCCCCAGACGAACTGCATCACGTCGTCCAGCATCAGCAGCACGGCGTAGGTGGCGAGCGCAATGGAAACTTCATCGCGTCCCTGCAGTCGCCGCAGGATGGTGCGCTCGAGCAAGAGGCCCGTCACCACGCCCGCCACCAACGCGGCGCCCAGTTGCACGCCGAACGCGGCAAAGGTCGGCGGCCGGTCCGCGAACCAGTAGCCCAGGCCCGTGGCCGCCACGTAGGCGCCCAGGGCGTACAGGTTGCCGTGCGCGATGTTCAGCACCTTCATCACGCCGAAGATCAGCGTCAGCCCCACCGCCACG
>DATILI010000176.1:0-3182 GCA_035476635.1 Burkholderiaceae bacterium
GCCGACAACGTGATCCGCCTGGTGCCCCCGCTGATCCTGACCGAGGCGGACGCGGACGAGATCGTTTCCATCCTCGCGCCACTGGTGCGCGAATTCTTGGCGCAATGACGAAAATGGCCCTGCAGCACTACCTCCAGTTCAGCGACCTCGACGCGCAGGAATATGCGTGGCTGTTCGAGCGCGCGGCGATCATCAAGAAGAAATTCAAGGCTTACGAGAAATACCACCCGCTGGCCGACCGCACGCTGGCCATGATCTTCGAGAAAGCCTCGACCCGCACCCGCGTGAGCTTCGAGGCGGGCATGTACCAGCTTGGTGGCTCGGTTGTGCACCTGACCACGGGCGACAGCCAGCTCGGCCGCGCCGAGCCGATCGAAGACAGCGCCAAGGTCATCAGCCGCATGGTCGACCTGGTGATGATCCGCACCTACGGACAAGACAAGATCGAGCGCTTTGCCGAGCACTCGCGCGTGCCCGTCATCAACGGCCTGACCAACGAATTCCACCCCTGCCAGATCCTGGCCGACATTTTCACCTTCATCGAACACCGCGGATCGATCCAGGGCAAGGTGGTCGCCTGGGTCGGCGACGGCAACAACATGGCCAATACCTGGCTGCAGGCCGGCGAGATCCTCGGCTTCAAGGTGCACCTGAGCACGCCCAGTGGCTACGAGGTGGACCAGGCCGTCGCCGGCATTCGTTCGGCCGAGAGCTACCAGGTGTTCAAGGACCCGATGCAGGCCTGCGCCGGGGCCGACCTGGTAACCACCGATGTCTGGACCAGCATGGGCTACGAGGCCGAGAACGAAGAGCGCAAAAAGGCCTTTGCCGACTGGTGCGTCGATACCGAAATGATGCGCGCGGCCAAACCCGATGCCCTGTTCATGCACTGCCTGCCCGCGCACCGCGGCGAGGAGGTCGAGGCCGATGTCATCGATGGCCCGCAGTCCGTCGTCTGGGACGAAGCGGAAAACCGGATGCATGTGCAAAAGGCGCTGATGGAGTACCTCTTGCTGGGCAAGACCGCCTAATGCGCCCGCGCGCTGGTTGACGCCCTGTGAGCCCGCCAGCCGCCGCGCTCCATCCGTGCCAGCAGTGCGGCGCCTGCTGCGCCAGTTTCCGCGTCGATTTTTCCACCCATGAATCGCAAGACGCGGGTGGCCAGGTGCCTGCCGGTCTCGCGGTTGAGGTCAACGACAACATCTGCCGCATGCGCGGCACCGACCACGCACCGCCGCGCTGCGCCGCCTTGACCGGAAAAATCGGCGAGCGCGTGGCCTGCGGCATCTACGAATGGCGCCCGTCGCCGTGCCGCGAGTTCGAGGCCGGCAGCCAGGCCTGCGAACGGGCCCGCGCACGCCACGGCATGCCGCCGCTTTCAACCCACATGCTTTAGACCTCAAGTATTTTTGCTGATTGTTGGAAATTACCGACACCACGGTTTTTCCAGGCGGCGCAAACTTGTGGGCATGAAACGCATCTGGGACATCTCCCCCCCCGTCGCGCCGGGCACACCCGTCTTCCCCGGCGACACGCCTTACCAGCAGCAATGGGCGGCCAGCATCGCGCCGGGCTGCCCGGTCAACGTCAGCACCATCACCTTGTCGCCGCACGTCGGCGCGCATGCCGATGCACCCTTGCACTACGACCCGCAGGGCGCGGCCATCGGCGCCATCGATCTCACGCCCTATCTCGGCCCCTGCCGCGTGATCCATGCGATCGCCAAAGGGCCGCTGATCGAATGGGCGCACCTGGCACACGCCGTGGCCAAGCTGCCGCCGCGCGTGCTGGTACGCACCTACGCGCGCATGCCGGCAGACCGCTGGGACCCGGACCTCGCGGCCTATGCGCCTGAAACCATTGAGCGCCTGGCCGCACTCGGCGTGAAACTGGTCGGCATCGACACCGCCAGTATCGATCCCGCCAGCAGCAAGACGCTGGACAGCCATCAGGTGATTCGCCGCCTCGACCTGCGCGTGCTGGAAAACCTGGTGCTTGACGACGTGCCCGAGGGCGACTACGAACTCATCGCCCTGCCACTGAAACTGACCACCGCCGATGCTTCCCCGGTTCGTGCCGTGCTGCGCGAACTTTGATCCGTACCTGAGACAACCATGACCACTTTGCAAGACTGCCGCGCGCTGGACGCGCAAGACCCGCTCCATTCCCTGCGCGCCCAATTCGAGATCCCGCACGGCGTGATCTATCTGGACGGCAACTCACTCGGCGTGCTGCCAAAAACCGCCGCTGCCCGCGTAGCCGAAGCTGTCACCCAGGAATGGGGCCAGGGCCTGATCCGCAGCTGGAACAGCGCCGGCTGGTTCAGCCTGCCGCAGCGCCTGGGCGACAAGATCGGCCAACTCATCGGCGCGGCGCCCGGCGAAGTGGTGGCCACCGACAGCACCTCGATCAATCTCTACAAGGTGCTGAGCGCGGCACTGCACATTGCCGCGCAGGACGCGCCCCGGCGCAGGCTGGTGGTGAGCGAACGCAGCAACTTCCCGACCGACCTCTACATTGCCGAGGCGCTGTGCAAGGAGCGCGGTTACCAGCTCCAGCTGGTGGAGCCCGAAGAGATCGCGCGAGCCCTCACGGCCGACGTGGCGGTGCTGATGCTGACCCATGTCAACTACCGCACCGGCGCCATGCACGACATGGCCGCGGTCACGGCCGCCGCCCATGCCGCCGGCGCCCTCGCCGTCTGGGATCTCGCGCACAGCGCAGGCGCCGTTCCCGTGGACCTGAATGCCGCGGGCGCCGACTTCTCCGTGGGCTGCGGCTACAAATACCTCAATGGCGGCCCCGGTGCACCGGCGTTTGTCTGGGTCCATCCCAAACACGCCGACCGCTTCTGGCAGCCGCTGGCCGGCTGGTGGGGTCACGCGGCGCCGTTCGAGTTCACAGCAGACTATCGGCCTGCCCCCGGCATCACGCGCTACCTCTGCGGCACCCAGCCCATCCTCAGCATGACCGCGCTCGAATGCGGCCTGGACACCGTTCTCGCCGCCCAGCCCCTGGGCGGCATGCAGGCGCTGCGCCGCAAGTCGCTGGCGCTCACCGACCTCTTCATCGCGCTCGTCGAAGAGCGCTGCGGCGGCTTTGGCCTTGGCTTGGCAACGCCGCGTGCGCACGCCGAGCGCGGCTCGCAGGTCTGCCTGACCCGCGCCGCTTCGAAAGAGCCC
>DATILI010000177.1:0-12896 GCA_035476635.1 Burkholderiaceae bacterium
CGCGCTGCCGGCACGCCTGGCCCAGCATGGGGCGGACCTGACGGCCAGCGAGCGCGCGCTGGCCGAGGCGCTGGGCCGGGACTACCCGCACGCGCTGCTGGAATCGGCGACCGCGCTGGCTGCCCGCATCGGCACCAGCCCCTCCACCGTGGTGCGGCTGTTTGCCAAGCTGGGCTACGACAGCTATGCGGAGGCGCAGCGCGAGGCCCGGGCCGAGGTCACCGCGCTGCTGCAGACGGCGGGCCAGCGCGTATCCGTGACCATTGGCGCGCAGCGCAGCCTGCAGCAGTGCGTGGACGATGCGCTGCTGCACGACCAGCACAACATCATCGCCACGCGCGACGGGCTGGACATGGCGGCCTTCGAGGCGATGGCCGCCCGCATCGCGCGAGGCACCGGCCGGCTCTTCGTCCTGGCGCAGATCAACAGCGCCCCCGTGGCGGCCTGGCTCGCGCTGCACCTGAACATGTGCCGGCCCGGCGTGCACGAGCTCGGCGCGGGCGCCGTCACGGCCACCGACCAACTGCTGTGGGTGCAACCCGAGGACGTGCTGCTGGTGTTCAGCATCCGCCGCTATGCCAGGGGGCCGGTGGCGGTGGCGCAGCGCTTTCGCGAAGCCGGTGGCCAGGTCATGGCCATCACCGACAGCGCGGCCGCGCCTCTGGCCGCACTGGCGCACCACTGGGTGCAAGTGCGCACCTCCAACGCGTCGCCTTTCGATTCCTACACCGCCGCCTTCTTCGTCTGCAATGCGCTGGTGTCGGCGGTGGCGCAACTGCGCCGCGACACCATGCCGGAAACGCTGGCGCGCCGGGACATCCTGTGGAAGGACGTCGAAGCCCAGCTCATCGTGAACGACGCGCCGGCGCGCGCAGGGAACAAGGCGCGCAAGCCCGCAAGCAAATAGGCTTTGCTGGAAAAAAAGATGCCACCGCATCCGCGCACGCCCAGGGTCTTGATGGGGTTCGGTTGTAGCATGATCGAACGGAGGTGGACCGCTGCAGTGGGCCCCGAGAGCTCGGTCTGCGTCGTGCCGGATATGAGGCAGAATTCCGTCTAGTCCAGTAATCCCATGAGCAGGCTGTCTTTAACCCGTGTCAAGATCTACCGCACGGTTGCACGTCAGTTGCACGGCGTGGTGCCATGCTGGGTCTGCAGGGAACCGGTGCTGTTGGAGGACGCGACCCTGGAGCACATCAAGCCACTGGTCGAAGGCGGTAGCAGCCACAGTGAGAACCTTGCGATCAGTCACCGCTGGTGCAACCACGGCCGTCATGCAAATGCGGCCATCATGACCCGAGTTGAGGTCCCAAAAACCAGTTTGCCGCTTACCGGTGCTGCTCCGGGACAATAAAATTGTCATGGGTCCAGTGTCGAGGCGTACTTGCGGCCAGAAGCGGGCCTTCGTAAGGTCATGTGGAATAGCTTGCCGAGTTGCCTGCAAAATGTTGACACTGCAGAGTTCAAGCACGGGGAGGGTCTGATGAGTAGCGGTCCAAGATTGATTGCGCATTTGTGGATGATGTTCTGCGGACTTGCCTCCGCACAGCCGGCGGCAGTGCCTTCTATCGTCGGCACGTTCGAATCAGATTCCCCGGGGAGCGGAAGCCGTTTGCGCTTGACGTGTGACACGCAAAAGTCATGCATGGTCCAGCTCCGGGCCGCTTCGCCGCAAGCCACCATCCTGCATCAGGAGCGCTATGCGGAAGTGAGACCGGCTTCAAAATTTCAGATTGCTGCGCAGTCTCTCGAATACACCAAGCAGCAAATCGAATCCAAAAACTCACAGGTCCCCGATGTGATCGCCGCGAAGGACTTCTTGAGACCACTGTTGAAAGTGAATCTCACACCGTCGGATTGCGTTGATCTGAATTCGAAGGAAGGTCCCGAGTATCTTCTGGCCTGTCCGTTGAGCTCATCGCCTTGGGGCCGTACGACAGTACTGTTTCTGGGAACCCAACTGGCACCCTGTGGGCCGCTCTTCTGCCAACATATGATCTTCCCGCTTTTTCGAACGTCCGTGGAGTAGGCTATTTCGCGATGTGCAGGGTTAGATATCTAGTTCCGCACCCGGCCAGGAACGGACTTTCCCACCTCCAACAATCAACGTACGGTAGGCCATGAGATTTATCGATCGTCTCCGCACTGATGTTTCCCTTGGGGGACGGATCTTGAGGGTTGACCATGCTGGTGAGCATGGCGCGGTCAACATCTATGCTGGCCAGATCTTTACTGCTCAGCTTACTGCTCCTGCGTTGGTTTCCGAACTGTGAGTTTTCAGAGCGCACGAACAGGGGCACCGAGCGCTGTTTCTCGCTGAGATGCAACACCGCGGAATTCGGCGTTGTCGCAGCTACTGGTTGTGTGGGACTGGTGGGTTCATCCTCGGTCTGCTCACCGGGCTTCTGGGACGGCGCTGCATTGCTGCGACAACAGTAGCGGTGGAGCAGGTAGTGCTGAAGCACCTTCAATCGCAGTTGCGGGATCTTGCCGGTCATGACGACAGCGCAGTCGCGGTCATATCGAAAATTGTCGATGAAGAACAGCAGCACCATGATCAATCCGCGCTGCATTTGCGTGAACAAGGCATGGTGTCAGGGGTCGTCGGGCGTGTTGTTTCCGCATCAACCGAGTCGGTCATTTGGCTCGGGATGCGCATGTAGTCCAGAACCATTCGGGCAAAATTCGGCCATGAGTGAGCATTGGACATGAGGCAAGTCGACCAATACAGCTACCTTTGGGATGGCGCGCAAGCCGGGTGGGTAATGCTACGCATATTCCGGTCCACGTCTTCGCTCACGGTCTCATTTGGCGACAACGGCGCAACTGTCAAAGACGTTCGGGCACTCCGCGCAACGCTGCCTGCGTTCGGATCCATGACTGCCCAGGAAACTTTGCAACGGTTGGCTGGGCGCTCGACTATCGAGCTTGGCGTTTTTGAGCAACATGAAGGTCGCCGCATCGTCAAAGCACTTGAGCTTCAAGGGCTGGTCGTCGAAGAGCGCGCGTCGAACGAGGTTAGCTACCTGCCCTTTAACGAATCAACGAAGATGGCTCTGTTGATCGACGAAGACGAGGAGCTAGCAGCTGCGGTGAATCAGAAAGCACTGGCTGCTGGGGTAGTCGTTCGGGACGTCGAAGCTTAGTGCGATATCCGCCGTGGGCAGGGTGGAGCAGGTACACGGCCCGACGCCGCGCGGCAAAATGCGGCCAACAGCGGTCCCTAACCATCGAAATTTAGACAAACGAACGAAGGACAAGTCTTGAGCATTTTGGTTTTTGGTAGACGGTCCATCCTTCTTTGGTCTTTGGTGATTGGGCCAGTAATCTTTGGCATTGCCTTGGTGTGGGTCATGACTAGCTATTCCGCCCCACCTCCGTGGAATCAATCCGACAAGGTGTTCTTGGTGCCTCCACTATTGGGGATCTTGGGGGCCATCTTTTGGATCGCGTTGTTCGCGCGAAAGATCGGCATGCGCCAGGCCTTGTGGGGCGGACATCTGCTGGCGTGGTCAATAGCCGGTTTCTCGTTCATGTCTCTCCCAGTGATTCAATTGACTAACGCGCGCTGGGACATCAATCCGCCTTCAGAAGTCCGAGCAGTTGTTGTCGGCAAAGAAATTGAAAATCGCCGCGGCACACGAGGCACCACGACTCACTATCAGCTTGCCCTCGCCATCTCCTCGCATGGTTCGATGCATCGGCGTATCTACGTGAAACAGTGGATGTGGCATAAAGTGGACGCCGGAGATCGAGTCGTCGTGAGGGTCGGGCAAGGGCTCTTTTGTTGGCCTTACGTCGAGTCGATAACGAGGGAGTCGGATGCCAGGGCAAATCTTGTCGAGACCGACATCACGCGAAGGACGGCGGCCAAGGTTGAATCCCTTCCAGCGCCCATTCACCTTCAGAGTTGAAGGTCTGCATTCTGCGTCAGGCGTCTGACCGTTGTGGGCGCACAGCCGTCGTCCGGGTTGATTCAGAAACGCGGGTGAACTGAACAACCGGTTTCGGTGTAGAGGTGGTGGGCGGCAATGCGCCCACGGTCAAAGCCGTAGCTGAAATCGGAGCCCCAAAGCGGTCATTTAACGCCCGCGCTTACTGGCGGGCCGAGCAACGCGAGGCCTGTCCGAGTGCAGCGCATTGTTTAGCGACATGACCCACCTCAGAGTCAGCGCGCGCG
Organism: Burkholderiaceae bacterium; assembly: GCA_035476635.1. Taxonomy (GTDB): domain Bacteria; phylum Pseudomonadota; class Gammaproteobacteria; order Burkholderiales; family Burkholderiaceae_C; genus DATILI01. The sequence goes on from DATILI010000177.1 coordinate 4,181, forward strand.
CCGGTAGTGCATGGCGACCGCGCCGCTTCGGAGCGGCTTCGCCGATATCAACTCGAGCCGTCGCGTGCTGGGCAGCCCGCTTTCGTACAGGGTTGGGCCGTGGCCGGCGATCCTGGGGTGGACGAGTAACTTGTACTCGTCGATCAGATCCAGCCGGTCCAGCTCGGTCGCGAGCTTGCCGCTACCGAGGAGCACGCCGTCCGGGGTCGCGTCCTTGAGCTTCTGTACGCCCGCGCGCAGGTCGCCGGCGATGTGGTGGCTGTTGGTCCAGGGGAAGTCCTTTCGCGTCGAGGACACCACGTACTTCGGCTTGGCCTCCAGCTTGACCGCCCACTCGCGTATCGCCGACGGTGCCTCCGCGTCGCCGCGGGCGACCGCTGGCCAGTAGCTCTCCATCATCTCGTAGGTGACGCGGCCCCACAGCATCGCCCCGCCCTCGTCCATGAGGCGGGTGAAGAAGGCGTGTGTCTCGTCGTCGGCGATTCCTTCCTGGTGGTCGACACAGCCGTCCAGGGTGACGTTGATACTGAAGGTCAAGAGTCCCATGGTGTCCTCCGTTCGAGATACGCGACGAGCCGCCCGCCGTCTGGCTCAAGGGCACACCCAGTTACGCGACCCGCTCTTTGCCAGAGACTAGCCTAGGGCCTGTTCACACTATTTTTGGCATCTGCCAAAAATAGTGTGAACAGGCCCTAGGCTAACCTCGCAACTGTTGAAGCTGACTGGCCTCAAGGCCAAATGTCTTGCAGACATATTCATCCGTCACTTCTTCTGCCTCATCCATAGAGTCGCCCCTGACGTCCGGCGGTGAGTCACGTAGCTCGATGAACATATTGGCTGGCGGACGGTACGCTTGTGCACAACCTGAGTTGAATCAAGTTTCGGGAAGGGGATTCCGATTTATAAACGAGGAAATCCAAGACTGGCCCACTGAACCAGGATACTCACACTCCGATGTGCTTCATAGGTTAAACAAAGGCTCCAGACCGACAAAAACAATGTCGCCATCACTCGCGAAGGGGCTGCGCCTTCTTCAAAGGCCCCGATGAGTACATCCACTCTGATTTGCTGCCAGATGCGATCATTTTCTTGGTGATCCTCGAGTCGCTTGAAGATCTCGAGCATCGCCTTGGCGCCTGCTGTTGGCCGATAGTACCTGTTCGCTGCGATTCCTAAACGGCCGCAGCCCGTAGGCATGCAGCAGCCATCGGCGCGGCACGCGGCTCACGCTTTGTGTGCGAACGCGGCCTCTGCTACGATGCTCCCGCTTTGAATACTCCCCTACGCAAGCCCCGCGAAAACCGCGAACGGATCATGGCCGCGATCCGCGAGGCCGCCATTGCCGAGTTCAGCGAGAACGGGCTGAAGGGCACATCGACGCAGGCGATCGCCGCGCGCGCCGGGCTGACCAAGCCCCAGCTGCACTACTACATCAAGGGCAAGGAAGAGCTCTATGAAGAGCTGCTGCTGTCGGTGATGTCCGACTGGAAAGGCATGTTCGACGCCGGCTCGACCGATCCGGCCAAGGTGCTGGGCGACTACATCCGTTCCAAGATCGACCAGGCATTCGACAAGCCCGAGGTCTCGCGCATTTTCACGCGCGAAGTGCTGGACGGCGGACGCAATCTCGAAAAGTTCTGGCCCGACTCGCGCAAGCGCACGCGCGAGAAGGTCAACGTCATCAACGGCTGGATCGCCCGCGGCCTGATGAAGCCGGTGGATCCGCATACGCTCCTGATGAGCATCTGGGCCATGACGCAGTTCTATGCCGATTCGGCGGTGCAGGTGCGCCAGCTCATGAAGCCGGGCAAGCCGGACTGGCAGCCGGACCGCGAGACGCTGGTGCAGGAGCTGACCGCACTCATTCTGCGCGGTTGCGGGGTCCAGACAAGCTAGGAGTCTGGCACGGCGTTTGCTAATTCTGACCAATCGATCAGATTGATTGGTCAAAATTGAACTGCAAGCCCCACAACCCAGCAATAGCCAGCCGCCCGACGCACATTCCGGGTGCGTCGCTCACGCTTGCGGTGCACGCTGCAAGGTAGTCGACATATGCACGTCCTCGTCGTCTACTGCCACCCGGTCGAAACCAGTTTTCACGCGGCCCTGCACCAGGAAGTACTCGCCAACCTCCGGGCCGCCGGCCACACGGTGGACGATTGCGATCTGTATGCCGAGGGTTTCAACCCCGTGCTTTCGCGCGAGGAACGACTGGGCTACCACGACGTACCTTCCAACCAGTTGCCGCTGGCGCCGTACGTCGAGCGCTTGCGCAGGGCCGAGGCCATCGTCTTTTGTTTCCCGACCTGGTGCTTCGGCCTGCCGGCGATGCTCAAGGGCTACTTCGACCGGCTGTTCATGCCGGGCGTGGCATTCGACATCAGCAACCCGGCCAACGTGCGGCCGATGCTCACGCATATCAAGCGCATCTCCGCCGTGGTCACCTATGGCCGGCCGCGCTGGGTGGCCTGGTACATGGGTGATCCGCCGCGCAAGATCATCACGCGCTACATGAAGCGCCTGACCGGCGACACGGCGCGCGTGGACTTTCACGCGTACTACCACATGAACGTGGCGACCGAGCCGCGCCTGACGGCCTTCAAGCGCCGTGTCGGCGAGGCGATGGCGAGGTTTGCATGAAAGCGCCCGAGCGCATCGCCAACGCGCGCCTGCCGCGCTGGCTGCTGGGCAAGGAGTGGCCCATCAAGGCGGGGCAACCGGCGCTGGCTGAATTGGCGCTGGCCAATGGGCGCATTGAAACCGTGGCGCCGATGGGCGACCCCCTCATCAATCCCGGAACCTGGGACGTGCGCGGCGCGCCGGTCCTGCCGGGCCTCGTCGACGCCCACACGCACCTGGACAAGACCTTCACATTGCCGCGCATGCGCCATGTGCAGCCCGGCCTGCTGGGCGCCATCGACGCGATGATGACCGACCGCCTGGGGTGGACCGCGGCCGACGTGCACGCGCGCGCCAGCCGTGGCCTGCAATGGGCCTACGAAGCCGGTTGCGTCCACCTGCGCAGCCACGTCGACTGGTGGGAGACCGACCGCGCGCCGGTGGCGTGGGACGTGCTGGCGACGCTCGCCGATGAATGGAAGGGCCGCGTGCGGCTGGAGCAGGTCAGCCTCATCAAGCTCACGCTGTTCCAGGACCTGGCTCAGGCGCGGCGTTTTGCGGCGCAGGTGGCGGCCACGGGAGCGCACGCAAGGCTCGGTGCCTTCGTGCATACCGTCAACTGGGACCTGGATGCGCTGCGCCATGTCTTCATCGCCGCCGGCGAGGCCGGGCTGGACGTGGACCTGCATGTAGATGAAGAACTGAACCCGCAGGCGCAAGGCCTGGCCGCGACGGCGCGCATCCTGCGTGATACCGGCTTTGCCGGCCGCGTGGTCTGTGGCCACACCTGCGCGCTCGCGGCCCAGCCGGAAGCCCAGGCGCTGGCCACGCTGGATGCGGTGGCGCGGGTGCCGATCACGCTGGTGTCGCTGCCCATGACCAACCTGCTGCTGCAAGACGCGACCACCGGGCGCACACCGCGCCAGCGCGGCCTGACCTTGTTGAAGGAAGCGCGCGAGCGCGGCATACCCCTGCTGGTTGCCAGCGACAACGTGCAAGACCCGTTTTGCCGGGTCGGCAGCTACGACCCGGTGGAAGCCCTGGCGGCCGGAGTTCTGGCCGCACAGCTGGAGCAACCGTTTGACACCTGGTCCGAAAGCCTGTGCCGCGCCGACTGGCTGCAACGCACACCGGACAGCACGCCTTCCCTGGCGGGCGCCGCCGCGGACCTGATCGTCTTCACAGCCGCCGACGCCTGGGGCTGGCCCTCGCGCGCCGCGCAACGCACCGTCCTGCGCGGCGGTGTTCCGATTCCTGCACCCAACGAAAGGCTGTCCCCATGATGCACGGCTACATTCCTGCACACCGCTTCCTGCCCTACCTGAGCTGGACCGAGATCAACGCGCTGCCCGACCGCGAGAACACCGTGATCGTGCTGCCCGTCGGCGCGATCGAGCAGCACGGGCCGCACCTGCCGTGCTCGGTCGACAGCGTGATCTCCTCCGGTGTCATGGGCAAGGCGCTGGAGCGCCTGCCGGCCGACGTGCGCGCCTTCGGCATGTCGCCCATCACCTACGGCAAGTCCGACGAGCACCTGCACTTTCCCGGCACCATGACGCTGACCGGACCAACCTTGCTGGCCACCATGATCGAGATCGGCGAGTCGGTGTACCGCTCGGGCTTTCGCAAGCTGCTGCTGGCCAACGGCCATGGCGGCCAGCCGCAGGTGATGGAGATGGCGGCGCGCGAGCTGCGCCTGCGCCATGGCGACTACGTCATCGTGCCCTACCACGTGTCGCGCGTGGCCAATTCCTCGGGCAAGTACATCTCCGACCGGGAACGCAAGCTGGCCATGCACGCCGGCCACTCGGAGACCGCGCTGATGATGGCGCTGGCCCCCGATACGGTGCACATGGAGCGCGCGGTCGCCAACTTTCCGCCGGAGTTTCCGTCCAGGGTGCTCTCGGGCGATGGGCGCCCGGCCTGCGCCTGGACCGCGCGCGACTTCGGCCCCAGCGGCGTGATCGGCGATCCGCTCCAGGCCACGCGTGCGCAGGGCGAGGACATCCTGGACACGCTTGCGGCCAGCTGGGTGCAGGCGATCACCGACCTTTTCAAGATGAAGTGGGTCGAGCGCGACGTTGCGTCCTGGGGCTATGGCCACCAGACCGGACACATCCAGCAATCGCTGTAGGCGTATTCCTTGCATCGGCATCCGCGGATTTCCTTGTTCTTCACCCACGTCACACGAGAGGTCATCATGAACGCTTCCATTGCACGCACCTTCCTGGCCGCCTCGCTCGGCCTGGCCTTTGCAGCCGGCGCCCAGGCGCAGGAAAAACTCACCTACATGACCAACTGGTACGCGCAGGCCGAGCACGGCGGCTTCTACCAGGCGGTGGCTACCGGCATCTACAAGAAGTACGGGCTGGACGTCACCATCAAGATGGGCGGCCCGCAAGTCAACATCATGCAGATGCTGGGGGCCGGGCAGACCGACTGCATCATGGGCTCGAGCGACCTGCAGATCATGGTGGCGCGCAGCAACGGCCTGCCGATCGTGACCTTGGCGGCCAGCTTCCAGAAAGACCCCCAGGTGCTGATCGCGCACGAGGACGTGAAGAAGTTCGAGGACATGAAGGGCAAGACGATCCTGATCGCTTCGTCCGCGCGCCAGGGCTACTGGCTCTGGCTGAAGAACAAGTACGGCCTGCAGGACGAGCAGACCAAGCCCTACACCTTCAACATCCAGCCCTTCGTCGCCGACAAGAACACGGTGCAGCAGGGCTACCTCACCTCCGAGCCGTTCGCGGTGCAGAAGGCCGGCGTCAAGGCCAACACCTTCCTGTTTGCCGATCACGGCTGGCCTTCCTATTCCACCACCATCTCCTGTCTGGAAGACACGGTGAAGAACCGCGACAAGGCGGTGGCCGCTTTCGTCAAGGGAACCATGGAAGGCTGGAAGAGCTACCTGGCGGACCCGGCGCCGGCCAATGCGCTGATCAAGAAAGACAACCCCAACATGACCGACGAGCAGCTTTCCTATAGCGTGGCCAAGCTCAAGGAGATGGGCATCATCACCGGCGGCGGCGCCTCCACCTCGGGCATTGGCAGCATGGACGAAACCCGCATCCGGGCCAACTACGCCTTCCTGGTGGACAACAAGCTGATCGACCCGGCCAAGGTCGCACCCGCCGCGGCCTACAACTTCAGCTACATCAAGGACCTGAAGGTGATGCCGTGATGCGCGAAACACCCGCCGCGGTGGGCACGACCGTTCCCGCGGTCGAGGTGCTGTCGGCGCACAAGACCTACCCCAATGGCACGGTGGCGCTGCAGCCGGTGGAACTCACGGTGCAGGAAGGCGAGTTCATCACCTTGCTCGGTCCCTCGGGCTGCGGCAAGAGCACGCTGCTGAAGATGGTGGCGGGGCTGCTGGAGCCGACCGACGGGCGCTTGCAGCTGTGGCGCAAACCGGTGGCGCAGCTGGAGGAGTCGCAGCACAAGCTGGCCTTCGTGTTCCAGTCGCCCACGCTGATGCCGTGGGCCAGCGTCGCCTCCAACGTGCGGTTGCCACTGGACCTGGCCGGCGTGCCGCGCACCGACGCCGACGCGCGTGTTGCCGACGCACTGGCGCTGGTCGGCTTGTCGAAGTTTGCCGCGCACCTGCCGCGTGCACTGTCGGGCGGCATGCAGATGCGCGTGTCGATCGCGCGCAGCCTGGTGGTGCAGCCCAACCTGCTGTTGATGGACGAACCATTCGGTGCGCTCGATGAGATTACCCGCCACAAGCTGGACGCGGACCTGCTGGCCCTGTGGGCGGCGAAGAAGCTGACGGTGATCTTCGTCACCCATTCGATCCATGAGGCGGTGTTTCTCTCGAACCGCGTGGTGATGATGGCGGCGCGGCCGGGCCGGATCGTGGAAGAAGTACACATCGACGAGCCCTATCCGCGCACACAAGACTTCATGGTGACGCCGCGCTTTGCCGAATACGCCAGGCGCCTGCAAGACAGCCTGCTGCGGGCCAGCCAGGACACGGACGAGGACGCACACGTATGAGCACAGCCATCGCGTCGCTCAACTCACCGCGCGTGCAGCGCGTGCTCTACCCGGCACTGGTCGCCGTCGTGCTGCTGGGTGCCTGGCAGGCGCTGGTCACTGGCTTCAAGCTGCCGGCCTACCTGGTGCCGTCGCCGTTGCTGATGTTCCAGACCCTGGTCACCGACTGGCAGTCGCTGGGGGGCTCCTTGCTGGTGACGCTGAAGATCACGCTGCTGTCGTTCGCGCTGGCGACGCTGGTGGGGGTGCTGATCTCGTTCCTGTTCGTTCAAAGCCGCAAGATCGAGACCGCGCTGTTCCCCTACGCCGTGCTGCTGCAGGTCACGCCCATCGTGGCGGTGGCGCCACTCATCATCATCTGGGTCAAGAACCCGACGGCGTCGCTGGTGGTCTGCGCCTCGCTGGTGGCGCTGTTTCCGATCATCTCCAACACCACGCTCGGCCTGCGCAGCATCGACCCCGACCTGCAAAGCTACTTCGCGATGAACCGCGCCAGCCGCACGCAGACGCTCTTGCGCCTGCGGATCCCGAGCGCGCTGCCCTACTTCTTCGGCGGCCTGCGCATCTCCAGCGGGCTGGCGCTGATCGGCGCGGTGGTGGCCGAGTTCGTCGCCGGCACCGGCGGCGCGGCCACCGGCCTGGCCTACCAGATCCTGATGGCCGGCTACCAGCTCAACATCCCGCGCATGTTCGCCGCCTTGCTCTTGATCTCGCTGGCGGGTGTCGGCCTGTTCGTGCTGATGGCTTGGTTGAGCAAGCTGGCGCTTGGTTCCTGGCATTCGAGTGAGTTGTCTCGTGACTAGCATGGCTCCCCCCCAAAGCGGCTTGCGCCGCGGGTCGTGCGCAGGCTCTGCGGGTTGCGGCAGGCTGTACCGGGCGGCGGCGCAGACTGTGGCGGTCGGCGCTTTGCGCCGACTCCGCTGCGATGCTCGGCCTGGGGTCGCGTCGCAGAACTCACTTTGTTCGCTTCGCTCTCGCCGTTCGGACAGCTGCGACGAGCTAGTTCACGAAGCGCGCTTTGCGCGCCGACCCCAGGCCTGCGCTTCTCGCCGCCACAGACAGCGCCACCGCCCGGCACCGCCTGCCGCAACATTGAGGGCGGTGGTTTTCCGGGGAGCACCACCGCCGATCGCAATGACGCGGCCGGGGTGTCTTCTTGGAACACCACTGCTGTGTCTGCAAAGGCGCGTGCCGGTTGGCTGCGGCGCGCCTTTGCGAGGCGCCGAGGAGCGCAGAGCGCATGGCCGTGCGCGCAGCGCACTTCGTGAACTGACTCGTCGCGGCTGTCCGAACGGAGAGCGCAACGCGCTCGCAGTGAGTTCCGCGACGGGCCGTGTGATCGAGCACCGCAGGGAAGTCGCTGCGCAGCAGCGACCGCCTCGCACAAGCGCCGCAGCCGACCGGCACGTGCCTTTGCCACCCTGAAGGTTTCCTCCCGCCACCACCCAGAACAAAAGACGCAAGGAACAGAAAGTGAACGCCCCTGTGCATCCCATCGAACAATTGCACGCCGAACTGCCGGATCTGGACTGGGTCACGGACGAAGGCCGCATTGCGCGTTTGTCGCAAGACTTCTCCTGGTTCAGCCCCGTGCTCACGCGCCAACTCGCCGACAAGCGCGCGGGCGCCGTGGCACGCCCGCGCAACGAGGATGAAATCCGCCGGCTGGTCGGGCTGTGCGCCCGCCTGCGCATCCCCATCACGGTGCGCGGCAGCGGCACCGGCAACTACGGCCAGGCCGTGCCGCTGCAAGGCGGTGTGGTGCTGGACATGAGCGGCTACAACGCGTTCCTGTGGGCGCGCAACGGTGCGGCACGGGCGCAGGCCGGCATCCGCCTGTGGGACCTCGAAAAGGCCACGCGCCCGGCCGGGCTGGAGATGCGCTGCATGCCTTCCACCTACCGCAGCGCCACACTCGGTGGACTCTACGGTGGCGGCTTTGGCGGCGTCGGTTCGATCAACTATGGCCCACTCGGCGCGCGCGGCAACGTGCTGGGCCTGAAAGCCATGACCATCGAGGAAGAGCCGCAAGTCGTCGAGCTGCGCGGCGCCGAAGCACTGGCGATGCACCACGTCTGGGGCACCAACGGCCTGG
>DATILI010000178.1:0-24159 GCA_035476635.1 Burkholderiaceae bacterium
GCTTCCGACTTGGTCGTCACGGCCATGGGATTCCTCGGAGTACCGTACAGGCGAGGCGGCAACAACGCTGATTCAGGCTTTGATTGCAGCGGTTTCGTGCGTGCCATGTATGAGCAAACCGTGGGGCTCTTGCTGCCACGGCGCGCCAATGAGCAGGCTGCAGCGACGCAGACTATCGACAAGACCGATCTCCAGCCCGGCGACCTGGTGTTCTTCAACACCATGCGCCGCGCGTTCAGCCACGTCGGCATCTATGTGGGCGATGGAAAGTTCATCCACTCCCCGAAGCCGGGATCCGAGGTCCGGGTCGAAGACATGCGAGTGTCCTATTGGCAACGCCGGTTTGACGGCGCCCGCCGCGTGACGCCACCAGCGGACAACACGGCCACCAGGCCCTGAAAAGCCAAACCCCACCGCTCAAAACTGGGCCGCCGCCACACGCCCGGGTTCCTGGGTGCTGCGTGCGAAGCGCGTCTCTGCAAGCGGCCACAAGGTGGCCGTTGGTCCGAACGGGTTGTCCAGCACGAACGAATCCAGCGCCGAGAACCATAGCGCATCCACGGCATCAGCCAGAACATAGGGCGCGCGCAGCATCACCCGGACTAGGCGTTGCCCGTCTTCGGCAAAGGCAAACCGCAGGTGCACAAGTCCCGTGGCCGAGTAGCCCACCGACTCGCCAACCAGCGCCGGCATGTCACCGATGCGATACTCGTGAAGGGCCGGGCGCGGCAAGCCTTGCCGCTCCAACAGCTGCCAGGCCCAGTCGGACACCGCGCCGTCTTCATAGGCCGGTCGCGCGCTCACATCCAAGGAGACAGCGGCATTCCTGGCCGCTACCGAAGCCAGCGGCATGAGGTAGGCCGAATCGCCGAAATCGGGATCCTCATCGGGCAACCACGCTGCGGCCCAGTCGAACGGCAGCTGCAAGCCGAAGCCCAAGGCCGCTACACGCGACGGAAAACGCCAGGTATGCATAAAAGTGGAATGGGTCGTCATGATGGCCTCGCTTGAAGTTCGGTCGGACAGTCGAATGGGCAGGTTGCGCATTCAACGCGCGGCACGCAAGCCGCCCACCAGCCAGATCACCATCATCGGCACGCTCAACAAGCAAAGCCCCAGCAAGCACAGAATACTTTCGGCAGCGCCGGCCAGCAAAGGCCGAGGGCTGGCGGTATGGGCCAGGGGAGACAGGTAAGTCGCGATGTTCATCAAGGCTCTCCGGTAGTTGCAGTGGTGACCAGGACTGCATCTTCGGCGCCGTGCGTTTCATGCGCGCTTCGTGAGCGCACCCCTGCGTTTCAATTGTTTCTAGTCCGGCTTGACACCCGCATCCTTGATCACCTTCGCCCATTTGGCGGTTTCGGCTGCGATGAAGGCGTCGAACTCCTCAGGCGTACCGCCTGCGGCGAAGGTTCCCATGGTGTCCAGCCGCGCGCGGGTTTCCTCGCTGCGGATGATGCGGGTGACTTCTTCGGACATGCGCTTGACGATGTCTCGCGGCGTGGCCGCCGGCGCCAGCATGCCGGCCCAGGTGCTGCCGGTAAAACCCGTGAACCCCTGTTCGATGAAGGTCGGCACATCGGGCACCGCAGGCAGCCGGCGATCACTGGACACGCCAATCAGCCGCACCCGCCCCTGCTTGCCGGGGTTGATCAAGCCAGTCGCCGCGTCGAAGAACAACTGGATCTGGCCGCCCAGCAAGTCCGTCAGCGCTGGCGCCGCCCCGCGGTAGGGGATGTGCACCATGTAGGTCTTGGTAATGGCCTTGAACAATTCGGATGTCAGGTGCGCGGCCGAGCCGTTGCCCGAGGAGCCGAAGCTGACCTTGCCCGGATGGCGCCGCGCGTAGTCGACCATTTCCTTGGCTGTCTTGAACGGCGCGTCATTGTTGATAGCCGCCAGAAGTGGCGAAATGCCCATGAGCGAAACGCCCACCAAGTCTTTCTTCGTGTCGTACGGCAGTTTGGGATACAGCGTGGTGTTGGCGGCGTAGGCGGCAATTACCACGCCGAAGGTAGAGCCGTCTGCCGGCGCCTTGGCCACCGCATCGACGCCGATGATGCTGTTGGCACCCGGCTTGTTGTCGATGGTGACGGTCTGCTGCAACCGGTTTTGCAGGCCGATCTGCACAATGCGCGCCATCTGGTCGGTAAAGCCGCCTGGCGTATACGGCACCACGATGCGGATTGGCCGATTGGGCCATGCCGATTGCGCAAACACCGGCGCGGCGATGCTGGCCGCACTCGCGGCCAACAGTCGCGTTGCGCCGCGACGGGAAAGCGAATGGGAAAGGAGGAATCTGGGCATAACGGGGCTTTCAAACAGGTCGCCCGATTCTGGTGCGCCCTGACCGCAAGCCCCATTGGTGTTTGCCCCGCCCACGTGTTTGCGGGCAAAAGCGCCAGTCCCCGCTTACGGCGTAACCGGTGTCTCCGTACTGCGGATCTCCGTGCGGATCGCCACGCTTGTGCTGGCCGACGGATTGCGCAGGATGTCGCGCGCGGCCGCCATGTCCTTCTGGTACAGCGCCTGGGCTTCCTTCACACAGGTACCGCGACCTTGCGCGGGCTGCCCGCGGCAGGCCTCCATATTGATCTTGAGACCACCACCGGCCTCGGCAATCATGGTCTGGTATTTTTGCTGCGCCGTCACGTCTTCAGATTGCGCCTTCTCGAGCTGGACCGATTCGGGCGGCATGGCGAAGGCCGAACCCGCGACCACAAGAGCGGCGACAGCGATTAGGGAAAAATGCTTGATCATGAAAAAACTCCTTTTGCGCGAATGCCAAGCGGCATCAACGGTTTGAGCTTAGCTGTGCGGGTAGGCCGGGCGCATCAGCCCCGGGCGTGGGTTCTCGACAGCCCGTGCCCTGCACAACCGTAGGAGCCGGCCTACACGCGCCGGCCCGCCGTCGTCGCCCGCGTGCACGAATCCCGCCACAGGCGTAACATCGCGCCGGTTTGCTTTTCCCGTATTGCGTGATCCAGAACCAGGAGATCCCGAGATGGCCAAACTGAACGTCAATGGCGTGGTGCGAGAGTTCGCGGCAGAAGAGGACACGCCGCTTTTGTGGGTGCTTCGCGAGCAACTCGGATTGACCGGCACCAAGTACGGCTGCGGCATCGCAGCCTGCGGCGCGTGCACGGTGCACATCGATGGCGTCCCCACGCGAAGTTGCGTGCGGCCCGTGTCCACGGTGGGCGCCAACGAAAAAGTCATCACGATCGAAGGCCTGTCTCCCGACGGCTCGCACCCGGTGCAAAAAGCCTGGGCTGCCCTGGATGTGCCGCAATGCGGCTACTGCCAGTGCGGCATGGTCATGGCGGCAGTCGCCCTGCTCAAGGCCAAGCCGAACCCGAGCGATGCCGACATCAACGAGGCCATGACCAACATCTGCCGCTGCGGCACCTACAACCGGGTGCGCGCGGCGATCAAGGTGGTGGCGCGCGGCGGCGATGCACGCAGTGCCGGGCTTGCGATCCAGCATGCCGACGGGAGCGTGGCATGAGCCGCCCGGCCGCTCCGACCGGGGTTTCGCGCCGGCGCTTCATCGGCAGTTCGGCTGTTGCCGCCGGCGGCCTGGTGGTCAGCTTTCATATTCCGTTCGCGGGCTCGGCCCTGGCGCAAGGCGCCGTGCCGCCCGAGATCAACGCCTGGGTTGTGGTGCGGCCCGACGACACCGTGGTGATCCGCATCGCGCGCTCCGAGATGGGCCAGGGGTCCCTCACCGGCCTCGCCCAGCTGGTCGCCGAAGAGCTCGAATGCAACTGGGCCAAGGTCACGACCGAATACCCGACCCCGGGGCAAAACCTGGCGCGCAACCGGGCCTGGGGCAACTTCTCCACCGGCGGCAGCCGCGGCATCCGCGAGTCGCATGACTATGTGCGCAAGGGCGGCGCCACGGCGCGCATGATGCTGGTGCAGGCAGCCGCCGATGAATGGAAGGTGCCTGCTGCGGAATGCCGGGCCGCCAACAGCGTGATCACGCACAGTCCCACTGGCCGTACCACGACTTATGGCAAGGTGGCGGCTGCCGCGGCCAGGCTCACGCCGCCGGCCGTAGTCACGCTCAAGGATCCGAAGGATTGGAAGCTGGCCGGCAAGCGCCTGGCGCGACTGGACACGGTCGACAAAGTGACCGGCAAACAGATCTATGGCGCCGACCTGCAATTGCCGGGCATGCTTAACGCCGCGATCAAGGATTGCCCGGTATTCGGCGGCAAGCTCAAGAGCTTCAACGCCGCGGCCATCGAGAAGCGCCCCGGTATCAAGAAAGTGGTGCGCGTGGGTGATTCGGCGGTCGCGGTGATTGCCGATACCTGGTGGCGCGCCAAGACCGCGCTGGATGCATTGCCCGTTGAATGGGACAACGGCCCGCATGCCCAGGTCTCCAGTGCGAGCGTGGCCCAGATCCTGAAGGCTGGGCTGGATGCGCCCGAAGCCATCGTGGGCAACCAGAATGGCGATGCGAAGGCCGCGATTGCAGCGGCAGCGCGCAAAATCGAGGCGGTGTATTCCTACCCGCACCAGAACCACGCGACCATGGAGCCGATGAACGCCACGGCACGCTGGACCGCCGAGCGCTGCGAGGTCTGGACGCCGACGCAAAACGGCGAGGCCGCCTTGGCCGCTGCCTCTGAAGCCGCCGGGCTGCCACCGGCCAAATGCGAGGTCTACAAGCTGCACCTGGGCGGCGGCTTCGGCCGACGCGGCGCAGTGCACGACTGGGTGCGCCAGGCCGTGGAGATTGCCAAGCAGATGCCGGGCACACCGGTCAAGCTGCTCTGGTCGCGCGAGGAGGACATGCTGCATGGCCGCTATCACCCGATCACGCAGTGCAAGCTCACGGCCGGGCTCGACGCGCAGGGCAACGTCACGGCCTTGCACATGCGCATCTCGGGCCAGTCCATCCTGGCCGGCGTGTTCCCGCAGAACATCCAGAACGGCCGCGATCCCGTCGTGTTCCAGGGCCTGAACCCGCCGGGGCCGGAAGCTTCGATCGGCTACACCTTCCCGAACCTGCTGATCGACCACGCCATGCGCAACCCGCATGTGCCGCCCGGCTTCTGGCGCGGCGTGAACCTGAACCAGAACGCCGTCTACCTCGAGTCCTTCATCGACGAGATCGCCGACGCCACGCGCCAGGACCCGCTGGCCCTGCGCCGCAAGCTCATGGAAAAGAGCCCCAAGCACCTGGCCGTTCTCAATGCAGTGGCCGACCGCGTGAAGTGGGGAACGCCTCCGCCCGATGTCGGTGGGCAGAAAGTGTTTCGCGGCCTGGCACAGACCATGGGTTTTGGCAGCTATGTTGCGGCCTGCGCCGAGGTATCGGTCAGCAACGATGGCGAGCTCAAGATCCACCGCATCGTGGCGGCCACCGACCCAGGCCATGCGGTCAATCCGCAGCAGATCGAGGCGCAGGTCGAGGGCTCATTCGCCTACGGCCTTTCCGCCGCGCTGTTCGGCGAGTGCACGGTCAAGGACGGCCGTATCGAGCAGGACAACTTCAGCACCTATCCTGTCGTGCAGATGCAGCACATGCCGGCGGTGGAAACCATCACCATGCCCTCGGGCGGCTTCTGGGGCGGTGTGGGCGAACCGACGATTGCGGTTGCTGCGCCGGCCGTGCTGAACGCCATCTTCGCGGCCACCGGCAAACGCGTTCGCGACCTGCCGGTCAAGCATCACAGCCTCAAGAGGGCTTGAATCCGCCATGCCTTCGCGGCCCCTCTGGATGCCTGGTGGTGCGGCCCTGTTCGCGGCACTGGCAGCACTGGCAGCCCTCGCTGCCAGCGCCGCGCAGGCCCAGGCAGTGATTCCGCTGGCCGCCTACCAGGTGGCGGGCGACGCCATCACCGAGCCCTTGACAGCGCAAGCGGGTGACGCGGCGCGCGGCCGTGCCATCGTCGCCAACCGCCAAGCGGGTTTGTGCCTGTTGTGCCACAGCGGCCCGTTTCCAGAAGAGCGTTTCCAGGGCGACCTCGCGCCCAGCCTGGCCGGCGCCGGTGCGCGCTGGACCGAGGGCCAGCTGCGCCTGCGTATTGTCGACTCGCGTCGGCTCAATCCTCAGACCATCATGCCCTCGTACCACCGCATCGACAACCTGGCCCGCGTCGGCGCGGTCTGGCGCGAACGCCCGGTGCTGACGGCCCAGCAGATCGAAGACGTAGTGGCCTTTTTGCGCAGCTTGCGCGATTGAACAGCCATCGCCCAGGAACCGCACAGAACGCATGACCTCGCATTGCCAAACGAACCCTCATCGCCGCCGCTTGCTCGCGGCGGGCGCCGGCCTGGGCGCCTGGCTGCTGGTGCGCCCCGCCACCGCGGCGCCCGACGATCTGGCGGGTGCCATTGCTGGCTTCGCCGGCGGCGCGCCAGTACGCACGGGCAAGGTCAAGCTGGATATCGCGGAGCTGGTGGACAACGGCAACACCGTGCCTGTGACGATCAGCGTCGACAGCCCCATGACCAGTGCCGAGCACGTGAGGGCGATTGCCATTTTCAACGAGCGCAACCCCCAGCGCGAGGTTGCCAAGTTCACGCTGGGCCCGCGCGCCGGCCGCGCGGTCGCGTCCACCCGCATCCGCCTGGCCACCTCGCAAAAACTGGTGGCGGTCGCCCAGCTCAGCGACGGCACCTACTGGTCGCACACGGTGGACGTCGTGGTGACGCTTGCCGCGTGCATCGAAGGCGAAAACTAGCATGGCCCGCACCCTGCTCAATGTGCCGAAGACCGCGCGCGCCGGCGAGATCATCGAGATCCGCACACTGATCGCGCACCCCATGGAAACCGGCTACCGCCCCGGCGAACAAGGCCAGGTGCTGCCGCGTGACATCATCCGGCGCTTTACCTGCCGCTACGACGGCGAAGTGGTGTTCAGCGCCGAGCTGTATCCAGCCATATCGGCCAACCCCTATCTGGCCTTCTCTACCGTGGCCACCGTCAGCGGGACGCTGAGCTTCACCTGGGAAGGCGACAACGGGTTCTCGCAGACCGAAAACGTCGCGCTCCAGGTGACATGAAGACAGCGCGCTGGCCAAGCGGCACGCGATGGGCTTGCGTGGCTTGGACGGTCTGCGCCGCCATGGCCGCAGCACTCCTGCTGGCCAGCACAGCCGAGCCGCAGGGCCCGGCCCAACCCGAAACCCGTCGCTCGGGCTTTGACTATATGAGCCCGGCCATCCAGGCGATCCAGCGCGACGATACGCAGAACCCGGCGATGCTCTGGGTCAAGGACGGCGAAGTGGCCTGGCAGCGCGACATCGGGCCCGGTCCGCGTTCCTCCTGCGCGAGTTGCCATGGCGACGCGACCCAAAGCATGCGCGGCGTGGCGACACGTTATCCGGCGTTCGATGCGCGGCTTGACCGCCCCATCAGCCTGCAGCAGCGCATCAACCAGTGCCGCGAGCGCTACCAGATCGCACCACCGCTGCCGATCGAAAGCCGCGACCTGCTGAACCTGGAAAGCTATGTGGCGCACCAGTCGCGCGGCATGCCCGTGGCGCCGCCGACCGACGCGCGCCTCTCGCCGTGGCGTGAGCGTGGCGAACGCCTGTTTGGCCAGCGCATGGGCCAGCTCGACCTGTCATGCGCCCAATGCCACGACGGCTTGGCGGGCAAGCGCCTGGGCGGCAACCCGATCCCGCAGGCGCACCTCACGGGCTTTCCCATCTACCGGCTGGAATGGCAGGGCGTGGGCTCGTTCCAGCGGCGGCTGCGCAACTGCATGACCGGCATCCGCGCCGAGCCATTTGTCTTCGGCAGCGCCGAGACAGTGCAGCTGGAGTTGTTCCTGGCCCTGCGGGCGCGCGGCATGCCGCTGGAGACGCCGGCTGTCCGGCCTTGAGGATGCGTTGCGAATCAGCCTCGGAAACCGAATCGAGCCCGGTACTCGCGCGGCGTCAACTGCGTCCATTGCTTGAATACCTTTCGAAGTGTGGAAACATCCTGGTAGCCGCAGCGCTCGGCAATGCTTTCCGGCGACAGCAGGGTTGACTCCAGCAGGGCCTTGGCGCGCTCCACACGCATCTGTTGGACGTATTGCACCGGGCTTTTGCCCAGCACTGCCTTGAAGCGACGCAGCAGCGTCCGCTGGCTGGTGTGGCAATGCTGCGCCAAAGCCGCCATGGTCCAGGATGCGTCCAGCCGATTGTTGAGCCACTTCCGTGCGCGCTCTATCACAACCGGCCCCGGCCCTTCCAGCACGGCCGCTGCCACGTAGGGCGCTTGGCTGGCCCGGCGCGCGTCCAGTACCAGCATCTTGGCAGCGAGCTGCCGTACGTCAGCCCCGGCGTACTCTTCAACAATCCACAAGGCCAGGTCGAAATACGAAGTGACCCCCGCCGCTGACACCAAGCGGCCGTCCTGGAGAAGGATTTCTTCGGGCTGCAGCTGCACCGCTGGGAAATGTTCACGGCAGTAGCTGCTGAGCCACCAACTGGTGGTGGCGCGGCGGCCATCGAGCAGCCCCGCTTGCGCAACCAGGCAGGTGCCCGAACACCCAAAAAGCAGCGGCCGGCCCTGGCGCGAAAACGCACGCAGCAAGGCCTGCTCGGGCTTGAGCGTTTCCAAAAGCCGCGTCAGGTTCTCGGCGCCCATATGGTCGACGCCGGGCACGATCAACGCGTCCAGCGGGTAGGCCGTGGGCGCGACAGTGGCAAATCCGAGGTCATCAGTGCGCACGGTCTTCCCGTGCCGTGCACTCACCCAATGCGCCTTGAAGAGAACACGCTGCGCGGCCGGACGCGACTGCATCAGCGCATTGGCGACAGACAGCACATCGTACGGGACGACAGCGCCACTTTTGACACATTCCGGGAACACCAGAACGCCGACATGTACGAGTGCTTGAGCTGGTTTCTGAGGTGCTATCACCTGGCGGATTTGATCATTAAATTGTCAATATCGCCAATGGTACATAAAGCCCGCCGGGTGCCCAATTGGCGTCACAACTTTCCAGGAGATCTCCTATGACCGCTGCAATCACTTTTCCCGCACTGCCAGCGTTTGCCATGGCGCTGGTGGCGCTCTTTGCCAAAACCACGCTGACCAGCGCGCTTCAGGTGGTCAGCCGGCTGCGTGCGGGCATCTTTCCGATCGCCGAAGATGCGCGCCTCTTGCGCAAGCAGCCCGCCGAGGCCGAAGCGGACTTTGTACGCCGCTGCGCCAACGTCTGGCGCAACGACACCGAAAATTTGCCGCTATTCATGGTGCTGGGCCTGTCCTATGTATTGCTGGGCGCGACCGCAGCAACAGCCCAGGGGCTCTTTGGTGCCTATGTGTTGCTGCGCTATGCCCACACCCTGGTCTTCCTGCTCGGACTGCAGCCCTGGCGTGCCGTGATCTATCTTTCGGGCATGGCAGTGTGCTGGGTCATCGCCGCAAACAGCCTGGTGCTGGCACTGGCATGAGTCAGCGCTCCAGCGCTCTACGGCAGCAACGCCATCCGGACGCGCAACACCTGCGATGCCGTTTTCGGGTCATCTGGGTCCGTCACCAGGGTCAGCGCCAATTCATCGCCCTGAGCCTGAACCGCGATCCCCTCCACTTTGGGTGAACCTTGCAGCCGGCTCAGCTGGCGCAGGCGTCCGTCAGGGCCCACCAAGCCGATGGCAGACCCGGCGCATGGGCCGTCCTGGAAGCTGTTTCTGGTGTCCTCGGCCACGGCGCTGAACACCCAGGCCCCGTGCTCCAGGGCGGCACCATCCGTCAAGCCCAGGGGCACACCGTTCATAACGCCCAGCTCAATCATTTGCACGGCCTTGACAGCAGGCGGTGCCGGCCGTTTGCCAAGCAGCCAGGGCGCCACCTGGTTCCAGTCAAAGCTGATGCAGGCGTTGCGGGCATCGCCCTGGTTGCCGCGCTGCAATAAACGCAGCTCGCCGCTGGCGACGAATGCGCCCTCGATGTTGAGGTCGGCAAACCGCGCCCTGAGCGGGGCATAGAGCGCAGTGAGGTCGACGTGGGCAATCCGACCGGTCGCGCAGCCAAGCGCGTCCAGCACCACGAGCACGCCGGTCTGTCGCGTGGGGCGGGAGCCTGAGCCCAGCGCCAGCAGCGCGCCGTGGGGGCAGCCCGGCATCGGCGGCAAGGCAGCCAGGGTTTCAAGGTCGGGCTTGGCTTGTTTGCGCTTTTTCTTGTCGTGGGGCAGATCCCCGTCAAATAGCCGCAAGAGGCTCACAGCGCCCTGGATGTCATCAAAAACGCCAAGGTGATGCTCGTCGTCCGCCACCACGTAGTGCCAGTCCTGCACCCGCACCAAGCCGCTGGCCGCACTCAAATGAGCTTGGCCCCGCGGGTGGAGTAACGGGTCCACCCGAAGATCGCGCACTTGTTCCGGAATCAGCATAGACCAACCTTGTGCCGTCTCGGGCAACAGAGTTTGCTATGCGGGCTACTTCCGCTGCGGCGGCACATCGGTGCAACTGCCATGCGCAATCTCCGCCGCCATGCCCATGCTCTCGCCGAGCGTGGGGTGCGGGTGGATGGTCTTGCCGATGTCCACGGCGTCCGCGCCCATTTCGATGGCCAGGGCGATCTCGCCGATCATGTCACCAGCGTGCGTGCCGACGATGCCACCGCCCAGGATCTTGCCGTGGCCATGCGCTTCGGGGCTGTCGTCGAACAGCAGCTTGGTGAAGCCCTCGTCGCGGCCGTTGGCAATGGCACGGCCAGAGGCGGTCCAGGGGAACAGGCCCTTCTTGACCTTGATGCCCTCGGCCTTGGCCTGGTCTTCGGTCAGGCCGACCCAGGCAATCTCGGGGTCGGTGTAGGCCACGCTCGGGATCACGCGGGCGTTGAAGGCGGCGCTTGCCAGCGCCTTGTCGCCCTGCTGTTCACCGGCCGCCACTTCGGCCGCCACGTGGGCCTCATGCACCGCCTTGTGCGCCAGCATGGGCTGGCCCACGATGTCGCCGATGGCGAAGATGTGCGGCACGTTGGTGCGCATCTGGATATCGACCGGGATGAAGCCGCGGTCGCTCACGGTAATGCCGGCCTTGTCCGCCCCGATCTTCTTGCCATTCGGCGTACGCCCCACGGCCTGCAGCACCAGGTCGTACAGTTGCGGCTCCTTGGGCGCCTGCTCGCCCTCGAAGCGCACCAGGATGCCGTCTTTCGTCGCCTCGGCCCCAACCGTCTTGGTCTTGAGCATGATGTTGTCAAAGCGCGGCGCGTTCATCTTCTGCCAGACCTTGACGAGGTCGCGGTCGGCGCCCTGCATCAGGCCGTCGAGCATTTCGACGACATCCAGCCGCGCACCGAGCGTCGAGTAGACCGTGCCCATTTCCAGGCCGATAATTCCGCCGCCCAGAATCAGCATGCGCTTGGGTGTGGTGTCCAAATCCAGCGCGCCGGTGGAATCGACCACGCGCGGGTCCTTGGGCATGAAGGGCAAGTGCACCGCTTGCGAGCCCGCGGCAATGATGCAGTTCTTGAATTTGATGGTCTGCTTCTTGCCGGTTTTGTCCTGGCCCGCGCCGCTGGTCTCTTCGACCTGCAGATGGAACGGATCGAGAAACTCGCCATAGCCGCGCACTACGGTCACCTTGCGCATCTTGGCCATGGCGCCCAAGCCGCCGGTGAGCTTGCCCACCACCTTGGCCTTGTGGGCGCGCAGCTTTTCCAGATTGACCACAGGCTTGCCGTAGCTCACGCCGAGGGCCTCGAAGTGGCTGACTTCGTCCATCACGGCGGCAACGTGCAGTAGCGCCTTGGAGGGAATGCAGCCCACGTTCAGGCAGACGCCACCCAGCGTCGCATAGCGCTCGACCAGGACGACTTTCAGGCCGAGGTCCGCCGCACGGAACGCCGCCGAATAGCCGCCGGGGCCGCCACCAATCACGAGCATGTCGCACTCCAGATCGGCGCCGCCGGCATAGCTGGACGCGACGGAAGTGACGGCGGCAGGCTTCGGCGCAGCAGCAGGCACGGCACCCTGCACAGGCGCAGCGGCCGGGGTGGCAGGGGCAGCCGGGGGGGCGGCTGCAGCACCAGCATCCGCCGCCTCCAGCAGCAACAAGACCGCACCTTCGGCCACCTTGTCGCCGAGCTTGACCTTGAGCTCCTTGACCACGCCGCCATGCGACGAGGGAATCTCCATCGAGGCCTTGTCGGACTCCACGGTAATCAGGCTTTGCTCGGGCTTGATGGTGTCGCCTGGCTTGACCAGCAGCTCGATCACGGCCACTTCGGAAAAGTCGCCGATGTCCGGCACCTTGACTTCGATCAGACTCATTTGGAGCCTTTCAATTTGAGGGTGAACACCTCCACCGGTCCGGCGGAGTTCTTGTCGAATTCGCAGCCCGCGTGCACGCCCAGGGACGCTATTTCGCGGGCCGATTTGCCTTTCTCCCAGGCGGCGTACATTGCACCCAGCGCAAATGCACGGCCCGAGCCGATGCCCCAGAATTCCTTGAATTCAAAGACTTCGCGGTAGCTGTACAGGCCGTAGATGCCGGTGGCATTGGCCACGACCACGCTGAACTGGCTGGACTCGTAGGGGTCGTTGTCGTCTTCCTTGGTCTGCAGGAAAAACACTTCCTTGAGCAGCGGATGCAGCTTGGTGAAGGTGTCAAACACCTCATCCCTGCTGCCCAGGAGCAATTGCTCCTTGGGCAAGGCGTGCATGGCCTTGCGCAGCACCGGGAAATGCGCCACGGTGCCGGCCAGCCCGACGTAGCTGATGCCCGCGGGCGTGTCGACCTTGAAGATCTTGCTGTTGGCCTCGAACCGGTGGCCCAGGCGCGTGTCGCCGAAGGTCACGAGCGTGTCCCCGGCCATCGCCACGTGGCCGTCCTTTTTCACCACGACCAGCGTCGTCATAGCAGGACGCGGCGGAAGTCGGCGAGGATCTGGCCCAGGTAGGCGTTGAAGCGCGCGGCAGAAGCGCCATCGATCACGCGGTGGTCCCAGCTCAGGGAAAGCGGCAGCATCAGGCGCGGCTGGAACTGCTTGCCATCCCACACCGGTTCGGTGCTGGATTTGCAGACGCCCAGGATCGCCACCTCAGGCGCATTGATGATGGGCGTGAAGTAACGCCCGCCGATGCCACCCAGCGAGGAGATGGTGAAGCACGCGCCCGACATGTCGGCCGGGCCCAGCTTGCCGTCGCGCGCCTTGGCGGCCAGCTCGTTCATCTCCTTGGAGATCTGCAGCACACCCTTCTTGTCGGCGTCCTTGATCACCGGTACCACCAGGCCGTTGGGCGTGTCGGCGGCAAAGCCGATGTGAAAGTACTGCTTGAGCACCAGCTGCTCACCATCGAGCGAGCTGTTGAAGTCGGGGAATTTCTTCAGCGCGGCCACGGAGGCCTTGATCAAAAATGCCAACATCGTGACCTTCACGCCGGATTTTTCGTTCTCCTTGTTGGTCGAGACACGGAAGGCTTCGAGTTCGGTGATGTCGGCATCGTCATGGTTGGTGACGTGCGGGATCATCACCCAGTTGCGGTGCAGGTTGGCGCCACTGATCTTCTTGATGCGCGACAAATCCTTGCGCTCGATCGCGCCGAACTTGGTGAAATCGATCTTGGGCCAGGGCAGAAGGCCCAGCGCCTCGCCGCCACCGCCACCGCCGCCGGCCGGTGCCTTGGCTGCCTGGGCCTTGGTCTGTGCGGCGCCGCTCATCACGGATCGCGTGAAGTTCTGCAAGTCGTCTTGCGTGATGCGGCCCTTGGGGCCGGTGCCCTTGATCTCTTCCAGCGGTACGCCGAGCTCGCGCGCGAATTTGCGCACCGAAGGCGAGGCGTGCGGCAAATGGCCCGGCGTTGCGGTCGGCTCGTGCGGCGGGAGCGCGGCGGTGGGCAGGGTACGGGCCGATGCCGAAGCGGCAACTGCGGCAGGCAGTGGTTGCGAGCCCTCCCCCCTGGCGGGGGAGGGTTGGGGTGGGGGGGGGACGGCCTGCCCCGAAGGGGAACTCATTGCGGTGCCTTCAAGCACCGCAAGGAGGTCCCCGATGTTGATCTTGTCGCCGACCTTGACCTTGAGTTCCTTGAGCACGCCCGCCGCCGACGAGGGAATTTCCATCGAGGCCTTGTCGGACTCCACGGTGACCAGCGATTGCTCGACCTTGATCGCATCGCCCGGCATGACCATGACTTCGATTACGGCCACGTCCTTGAAGTCGCCGATGTCGGGTACGCGTACCTCGATCGGACCTACGGCGCTGGATGCGGCTGCCGGTGCAGGTGCGGCGGCGGGTGCGGCGGCAGGGGCCGAAGCGGGTGCAGGAGCTGGCGCGGCAGCAGCCGGCGCCGCGGCTGGCGCAGCTGCAGCGCCCTCGCCGGCCACCTCCAGTTGCAGCACAACGGATCCTTGCTTGACCTTGTCGCCAAGATTGACCTTGACCTGCTTTACCACCCCGGCATGGCTTGACGGAATTTCCATCGATGCCTTGTCCGACTCCACGGTGATCAGCGATTGCTCGGCCTTGACCGTATCGCCGGGCTTGACGAGCAGCTCAATGACCGCCACTTCGTCGAAGTCCCCAATATCAGGGACCTTGATGTCTACCAATGCCATGTTCTTGTCTCCGCGTTGTTATGCATAGAGCGGGTTGATTTTGTCGGCCTTGATGCCGTACTTGGCGATGGCCTCGGCCACCTTGGCCGCCGGCACCGTGCCCTCTTCGCTCAGCGCCTTGAGGGCAGCCACCACAATGTAATGGCGATTGACTTCGAAGTGTTCGCGCAGCTTGCCGCGGAAGTCGCTGCGGCCAAAGCCGTCGGTACCCAGCACCTTGTACGTGCGGCCCTTGGGCATGAACGAACGAATCTGCTCGGTGTAGGCCTTCATGTAGTCGGTGGAGGCGATCACCGGGCCATCGTGCTTTTCCAGCTGCTGCGCGACAAAGGAAGCACGCGGCTTCTCCAGCGGGTGCAGCAGGTTGAAGCGCTCGCAGTCCTGGCCTTCGCGCGCGAGTTCGTTGAAGCTCGGGCAGCTCCAGACGTTGGCGGCAACGCCCCACTCTTTTTCCAGCAATTCCTGTGCGGCAATCGATTCGCGCAGGATGGTGCCGCTGCCCAGCAGTTGCACGCGGGGCGCGGACCCGGAGGAGCCCTTCGGTAGCCCGTTGCCGCCTTCCTTGCACAGATACATGCCCTTGATGATCTGCTCTTCGGTGCCCGGGATCAGGCCGGGCATCGGGTAGTTCTCGTTGAGCAGGGTGATGTAGTAATAGATGTTGTCCTGCTTCTCGACCATGCGCTTGAGGCCATGGTGCATGATCACGCCGACTTCGTGGGCGAAGGTCGGGTCGTAGCTGATGCAGTTGGGAATCGTGCCGGCCATGATGTGGCTGTGGCCGTCTTCGTGCTGCAGGCCTTCGCCGTTCAGCGTCGTGCGCCCGGAGGTGCCGCCCAAGAGAAAGCCGCGTGCCTGCATGTCACCAGCCGCCCAGCACAGGTCGCCCACGCGCTGCAGGCCGAACATCGAGTAGTAGATGTAGAACGGCACCATGATCCGGTTGTTGGTGCTGTAGGAGGTGGCGGCGGCGATCCAGCTGGCCATGCCGCCGGCTTCGTTGATGCCTTCCTGCAGGATCTGGCCGGACTTGTCTTCCTTGTAATAGCTCACCTGCTCGCGGTCTTGCGGCGTGTACTTCTGGCCCTCGGGGTTGTAGATACCGATCTGGCGGAAGAGGCCTTCCATGCCGAAGGTGCGGGCTTCGTCCACCAGGATGGGCACCGCGCGCGGGCCCAGTTCCTTGTCGCGCAGCAGCGTGGACAAAAAGCGCACGTAAGCCTGCGTGGTGCTGATTTCGCGGCCCTCTGCCGTGGGCTCGAGCACGGCCTTGAAGGTTTCCAGGTCCGGCACCTTGAGCTGTTCGTCGGCCTTGGCGCGCCGGTGCGGCAGGTACCCGCCCAGCTCCTTGCGCCGCGCGTGCAGGTACTGCATTTCCGGCGTGTTGTCGTCCGGCTTGTAGAACGGCACGTTGGCCAGCTGGTCATCGGGAATCGGGATGCTGAAGCGGTCACGGAAGGTGCGGATGTCATCGTCGGTGAGCTTCTTGGTTTGGTGCGCGGTGTTGCGCGCTTCGCCGCTCTTGCCCATGCCGAAGCCCTTGACGGTCTTGATCAGCAGCACCGTCGGCTGGCCCTTGTGGTTCACGGCCTTGTGGTAGGCCGCATAGACCTTCTGCGGATCATGGCCGCCGCGCTGCAGGCGCCAGATATCGTCGTCGCTCATCTTGGCGACCATCTCCAGCCCCTTGGGATGCTGGCCGAAGAAATGCTTGCGAACATAAGCACCGTCGTTGGCCTTCATGGCCTGGTAGTCGCCGTCCAGCGTGTCCATCATGATCTTCTTGAGGACGCCGTCCTTGTCGCGCGCCAGGAGCGGGTCCCAGTAGCTGCCCCACAGCAGCTTGATGACGTTCCAGCCGGCGCCGCGGAACTCGCCTTCGAGTTACTGGATGATCTTGCCGTTGCCGCGCACCGGGCCATCCAGGCGCTGCAAGTTGCAGTTGACGACGAAGATCAGGTTGTCGAGCTTTTCGCGCGCGGCCACACCGATCGCGCCCAGCGATTCCACCTCATCCATTTCGCCGTCGCCGCAGAACACCCAGACCTTGCGGTTCTCGGTGTTGGCAATGCCGCGTGCATGCAGGTACTTGAGGAAGCGTGCCTGGTAGATGGCCATCAGCGGCCCGAGCCCCATGGAGACGGTCGGGAACTGCCAGAACTCTGGCATCAGCTTGGGATGCGGGTAGCTGGAGAGGCCCTTGCCATCGACCTCCTGGCGGAAGTTGAGCAATTGCTCTTCGCTCAGGCGGCCTTCCATATAGGCGCGGGCATAGACGCCGGGGGACGAATGGCCCTGGATGTAGAGGCAATCGCCGCCATGGTTTTCGCTCTCGGCATGCCAGAAGTGGTTGAAACCGGCGCCGAACATGGTGGCCAGCGACGCGAAAGAACTGATGTGGCCGCCCAGGTCGCCGCCGTCTTCGGGGTTGATGCGGTTGGCCCGCACCACCATCGCCATGGCGTTCCAGCGCATGTAGGCGCGCAGGCGCTCTTCGACATCCAGGTTGCCGGGGCAGCGCTCTTCCTGGTCGGTCTCGATGGTGTTGACATAGCCCGTGGTCGCCGAAAACGGCATGTCGATGCTGTGCTGGCGCGCATGCTCCAGCAGTTGCTCTATCAGGAAGTGGGCGCGCTCGGGGCCCTCGCTTTCGATCACGGCGGACAGGGCGTCCATCCATTCGCGGGTTTCCTGGCTGTCCGCGTCATTGGCGGCCGAGCCGAACAGGTTGTCGGGATTTGCTGACATGCTTGTCTCCTGGGTTGCTTTAGGCGTTTTGCGTAATTTAGTACGGTGTCTCTAGTTTCTCATAACTTCTTGGATTTTTCAAATAGTGCCTATTGATTTCTTAATATGAAATCAAACAGCCACTGCACTCACCAGGGTCTCCCGTAGTTGAAAGGCCTTCCCCTACACTTGCGGCATGTCCCATCCCGAATCGGTGCTGCCGACCGACTCCGCACTCCCGGTCCAGCCATTGGCCTGGGGCCGGCATTGGTGGCGGCGTCAGACACCAACGCGCCAGGACCGTTTCGCCGTGCTGGCGCCGCTGGCTTCGGTGCTGCTGTTCTTTGCCGCCATTGCAACTGCGTTCTGGTACTTGCGTGTGGAAGAAATCGACCGCGAGCAGGAAGCGGTCAAGCGCGATGTGGAATACGCGCAACAGCAAGTGCGGCTGCGGCTGCTCGAGCGCCAAGAGCAGCTCATGCTGTTGGCGCGCGACGTGGCCAACCGGGAAATCAACGCCGACGACTTCACGGGCCGCGCCGAATCCCTGGTCGCCCAGTACCCTGAACTGCAGTCGATCACCTGGATCAACGAACGCCGCCGCGTCATCGCAAGCCAGCAGGCACCGAGTTTTCCGACGGCGCAAAAGCGCCTGACGGGCGAAGTCCTGCGCGTCGGCGATACCGAAGCCACCTACAGCCTGGCGCGTGACCTGCGCCAGCCGGTGTATTCGCAACCCACGGCCAGCAGCGACTTCTCCGACACCTTGCAACTGCATGTTCCGATGTTCGACCTGGCCAAATTCTCCGGCGTCGTGCTGGCCGAGTATTCCCTGGACGGCCTGCTGCGCTATGGCATTCCGTCCGAGGTATCGGCCAAATACGCCGTCTCCCTGCTGGATGGCAAGGGCGCGCTGCTTGCTGGCAGCGTGGTGCCACCGCGCAACCCCGCCACCACCCTCGTACCCTGGGCCACCCGCCCGAATGAGTATGAGGTGCCGGTTTCGCCGGTGGGCAACGGGTTGATCATCCGGGCCCAGGCCTACCGCACCTCGCTCGGCCTGATCGGCAGCGGCCTGTTCTGGCTGGTCAGCGCGCTTTCGGTGATGACGGCCTGGATGCTGATCGTCACCTGGCGCCACACGCGCAGGCGCATGCAGGCGCAGCAGGCACTGGTACAGGAAACCAATTTCCGCCGCGCCATGGAGAACTCCATGTTGACCGGCATGCGCGCGCTGGACCTGCAAGGCCGCATCACCTATGTCAACGCCGCTTTCTGTCAGATGACGGGCTGGGGCGAAGCCGAGCTGGTGGGCCGCACGGCCCCCTTCCCCTACTGGCCCGATGCCGACCGCGAATCGCTGGCGGCGCGCCTGGACGATGAGCTGCACGGGCGCACCACGCCCGGCGGCTTTCAGGTGCGGGTCAAGCGCAAGGACGGCACACTGTTCGATGCACGCCTGTATGTGTCGCCGCTGATCGATGCCAAGGGCCAGCAGACCGGCTGGATGACCTCGATGACCGACATCACCGAGCCCAACCGCATCCGCGAGCAACTCTCCGCCTCGTACGAGCGTTTCACCATCGTGCTGGAGTCGCTGGACGCCTCGGTGTCGGTGGCGCCACTGGGCAGCGACGAACTGGTGTTCGCCAACAAGCTGTACCGGCTGTGGTTCGGCGTGCAGGCGGCGGGCCATTTGCAGCTCGTCATGGAAGCCGGCGTGCCGGCCAAGCCCGCCAATGACGAATCGCACGATGCCGTCGATTCGCTGGCCGGCCTGCCGGCCGACTCCGTCACAGGCACGCAATCGGAAAGCGCTGAAATCTTTGTGCCCGAACTGGGCAAATGGCTGGAGGTGCGTTCGCGTTACCTGAGCTGGGTCGACGGGCGGTTGGCCCAGATGGTGATCGCCACCGACATCACGCCGCGCCGGCGCGCGGAGGAACAGGCCTTTGCCCAGGCCGAGCGTGCGCAGACGGCGAGCCGGCTCATCACCATGGGCGAGATGGCATCCAGCGTGGCGCATGAGCTCAACCAGCCGCTGACGGCCATCAACAACTACTGCAACGGCATGGTCTCGCGCATCAAGGGCGGGCAGATCAGCGAAGAAGACCTGCTGACGGCATTGGAAAAAACCGGCCACCAGGCGCAGCGCGCCGGCCAGATCATCCTGCGCATCCGCTCCTTCGTGAAGCGCAGCGAACCCAACCGAACGCTGTCCGATGTGACCTTCATGGTCAACGAGGCGGTGGAGCTGGCCGAGATCGAACTGCGCCGGCGCAATGTCCGCCTGTCCCATTACGTGGCCTCGCGCCTGCCGCCCTTGCTGGTCGACCCGATCCTGATCGAGCAGGTGCTGGTGAACCTGCTGAAGAACGCCACCGAGGCGATCGACCTGGCGCAGCGGCCCTCGGCCCAGCGCAGCGTGGAGTTGCGCGTGGTTCCCAAGGAAACCGATGGCTTGGGCGTCGTTGAGTTTTCCGTCACCGACACCGGCAAGGGGCTTGCGCCGGAAGTGATGGAGCGCCTGTACGAAGCCTTCTTTTCCACCAAGGCCGAAGGCATGGGCATTGGCCTGAACCTGTGCCGCACCATCGTCGAGTCGCACCAGGGCCGGATGAAAGCAGAGAACCTCTACAATGGCGCCGACGTTGCGGGCTGCCGCTTCTCCTTCTGGATTCCGCTGGTCAAACCGGCCGGAGACACCGCGAATCCGGACCTGACCAACAAGAACGCCGGAGTGACTGCATGAGTTTGATTCCCAAGAAGGGTACGGTCTACGTGGTGGACGACGATGAAGCCGTCCGCGATTCCCTTCAGTGGTTGCTTGAAGGCAAAGACTACCGGGTGCGCTGCTTCGACTCCGCCGAGTCGTTCCTCTCGCGCTACGACGCACGCGAAGTGGCCTGCCTGATCGTGGACATCCGCATGGGCGGCATGACCGGGCTGGAACTGCAGGACCGCCTCATGGAACGCCGCTCGCCCCTGCCCATCGTCTTCATCACCGGCCATGGCGATGTGCCCATGGCAGTCGACACCATGAAAAAAGGCGCGATGGATTTCATCCAGAAGCCATTCAAGGAGGACCAGCTCGTCGGACTGGTGGAGCGCATGCTGGACCACGCGCGCGGCGCCTTCGCCGAATACCAGCAGGCCGCCAGCCGCGACGCTCTGCTGTCCAAGCTCACCTCGCGCGAAGCGCAGGTACTGGAGCGCATCGTCGCCGGCCGGCTCAACAAGCAGATCGCCGACGACCTGGGGATCAGCATCAAGACGGTGGAGGCGCATCGCGCCAACATCATGGAAAAGCTCAACGCCAACACCGTGGCCGACCTGCTGAAAATTGCCCTGGGGCAGAACGCGCCCAAGACCTGAAGCACTGTATTTACAGCGACTTGACGCCCGCCCCGGATGGACTAGCGGGCGTTTTTACTTGAGAGTTTGACGAATGACTGCCCAACTGATCGACGGAAACGCCCTCGCCCAGAAAATCCGCGCCGACGTGGCCGGCCGCACGGCCGCACTCAAGGCAAAAGGCATTGCGCCCAAGCTGGCCATCATCCTGGTGGGCGAAGACCCGGCCAGCCAGGTCTACACCAAGCACAAGGTCAACGACAGCACGCAAACCGGGCTGGACGCCACGCTGGAGCGCTACCCCGCCACCTTGTCCGAAGCCGACTTGCTGGCCCGCATCGAGACGCTGAACCGCGACCCCGCCGTGCACGGCATCCTGGTGCAATTGCCGCTGCCCAAGCACATGGATTCGCACAAGGTGATCGAAACCATCTCGCCGGCAAAAGACGTGGACGGCTTTCACGTGGCCAGCGCCGGTGCGCTGATGGTCGGCCAGCCCGGCTTCTGGCCGTGCACGCCCTATGGCTGCATGCAGATGCTCGAATCCATCGGCTACGACTTGCGCGGCAAGCATGCCGTGGTGATCGGCCGCAGCAACATCGTCGGCAAGCCGATGGCCTTGATGCTGTTGCAGAAGAACGCAACGGTTACCGTCTGCCACAGCGCCACCCAGGACCTGAAGGCGATGACCCTGCAGGCCGATGTGGTCGTGGCCGCGGTGGGCAAACGCAACGTACTTACCGCCGACATGGTGAAGCCGGGTGCGGTCGTCATCGACGTCGGCATGAACCGCGATGGCGAAGGCAAGCTCTGCGGCGACGTGGACTTTGCCGGCGTCAGCCAGGTGGCCGGCTGGATCACCCCCGTGCCCGGCGGCGTCGGCCCGATGACACGCGCCATGTTGCTGATCAATACTCTTGAAGCCGCCGAAGCCAGCGCCAAATAAAGCACCATGAGCAATCCCCTCCTCGACTTCAAAGACCTCCCGCTGTTAGACCGCATCAAGCCGGAGCATGTGGCTCCCGCGATCGATGCACTGTTGGGCCAGTCCAACGCGGCGCTGGAAGCCGTCACCGCCGCCGATTTCCCTTCGCAGTGGGGCGAGATCGCCAGGGTGCTCGAGGTTGCCACCGAGAACCTGGGCCGGGCCTGGGGCGCCGTCAGCCACCTGAACAGTGTGGCCGACACGCCGGAACTGCGTGCAGCCTACAACGAGGCCTTGCCCAAGGTCACCGAGTTCTGGACCCGCCTGGGCGCTGATGAACGCCTGTATGCCAAATACAAGGCCATCGATCCGGCGACCCTGACGCCTGAGCAAAGGCAGGCGCACAAGAATGCGGTGCGCAATTTCGTGCTCTCGGGCGCCGAATTGACGGGCGCAGCCAAGGAGCGCTTTGCCAGAATCCAGGAGCGGCAGGCGAACTTGAGCCAGAAGTTCAGCGAAAACGCCCTCGACGCCACCGATGCCTATTCGTACTACGCCAGCGCCGATGAACTCGGCGGCGTGCCCGATGATGTGCGCCAGGCCGCCCTTGCCGCCGCGCAAGCCGAAGGCAAGCCGGGCCACAAGCTCAACTTGAAGATGCCTTGCTACCTGCCAGTGATGCAATTCGCCCAAAGCAGCGCATTGCGCGAAAAGCTCTACCGCGCCTATGTGACCCGCGCCTCGGACCAGGCCGACGTGGGCGCCCTGGTGTTCGACAACACCAGCCTGATCAGCGAGATCTTGGCGTTGCGCCTGGAAGAGGCGCAACTGCTCGGCTACCGCAACTTCGGCGAAGTTTCGGTGGTACCCAAGATGGCCGACTCGCCCGAGCAAATCATCCATTTCCTGCGCGACCTGGCGGCCAAGGCGCGGCCCTATGCCGAAAAGGACCTGGCCGACCTGCGCGCCTTTGCCGCCGAGCATCTGGGCCTGGCCGACCCGCAACCCTGGGACTGGTCCTACGTCGGCGAAAAGCTCAAGGAAGCGCGCTATTCCTTCAGCGAGCAGGAGGTCAAGCAGTACTTCACTGCGCCCAAGGTGCTGGCGGGTCTCTTCAAGATTGTTGAAACGCTGTTCGAGGTGGACATCCGCAAGGACAGCGCACCGGTCTGGCACCCCGCTGTGGCGTTCTATCGCATCGAGCGGCAAGGAGCGCTGGTCGGCCAGTTCTACCTGGACCAGCCCGCGCGCACCGGGAAACGCGGCGGCGCCTGGATGGACGATGTGCGCGCCCGCTGGCTGCGCCCCGACAACGGCCGGCTGCAAACGCCAGTCGCGCACCTGGTCTGCAACTTTGCCGACAGCGTGGATGGCAAACCGCCGCTGCTCACGCAGGATGACGTCACCACCCTCTTCCATGAATTCGGCCACGGCCTGCACCACTTGCTGACCCAGGTCAATGAGCGCGACGTGTCCGGCATCAGCGGCGTGGAATGGGACGCCGTGGAGTTGCCCAGCCAGTTCATGGAAAACTTCTGCTGGGAATGGGATGTGCTCAAGCACATGACAGCCCATGTGGACACAGGCGCGCCACTGCCGCGCGAACTGTTCGACAAGATGCTGGCGGCCCGGAATTTCCAGAGCGGCATGCAGACCCTGCGCCAGATCGAGTTCGCGCTGTTCGACATGCTGATGCACACCGAGCACGACCCCGCGGGCGACTTCATGGCGCTGCTCAATCAGGTGCGGCGAGAGGTCGCCGTGATCCAGCCGCCACCGTGGAGCCGCACGGCCCATACCTTCAGCCACATCTTCGCCGGCGGCTACGCGGCCGGCTACTACAGCTACAAATGGGCCGAGGTCTTGAGCGCCGACGCCTATGCGGCCTTCGAGGAAACCGCGGGTAACGACGGTTTGCCGAATGTCGAAACCGGCAGAAAATACCGTCAAGCCATCCTGGAAGTCGGTGGAAGCCGGCCGGCAATGGAGTCTTTCAAGGCCTTCCGTGGCCGCGAGCCCAGCCTGGACGCACTGCTGCGCCACCAGGGCATGGCCTGACGATTTTTTTTGGAGGATGCTATGAAGGCAAATCACTTTCCATGGATTGCCGCCGGCAGCGCGCTGCTGGCGTTGGCGAGCATCGCAGCGCAAGCCCAGCCCATGTACCGCATCGTCGGGCCCGACGGCAAGGTCACTTTTTCAGATCGTCCGCCGGCCGAAGGTGCTGGCGGGAAGTCGACTGCGACAAGCGCGGCAACCCGGGTGGGCACCGACAGCGGCGCCAACCTGCCCTTTGAAGTGCGCGAGGTTGCCAACCGCTACCCCGTGACCTTGTATTCCGCACCCAACTGCTCGCCCTGCGCAAGTGCGCGCAACCTGCTGGTCAATCGGGGCGTCCCGTTCGCGGAGCGCACCGTCAGCACCAATGAAGATGCGGAAGCACTGCAGCGCGTGAGCGGCGATACATCGCTGCCCTTCGCCACCATTGGCGGCCAGCAGCTCAAGGGCTTCTCCGACGTGGAGTGGACGCAGTACCTCGACGCCGCGGGCTACGCCAAGACTTCGCAGCTGCCATCCAACTACCGCCAACCGCCGGCGACGCCCTTGGTAGCGGTCAAGCGCGCGGACGAGGC
>DATILI010000179.1:0-18922 GCA_035476635.1 Burkholderiaceae bacterium
AGCACGATCATGCGGTCGGCGTAGGCGAACACCACATCCATGCTGTGCTCGGTGAACAGCACTGCCATGCCGCGGTCGACCACCAGCTGCTTGGTCAGCGCCATCAGCGCATTGCGCTCCTTGGGCGCCATGCCGGCGGTGGGCTCGTCCATGAGCAGCAGCTTCGGGCTGTTGGCCATCGCGATGGCCAACTCCACGCGCTTGACGTCGCCATAGGCGAGCACGCTGCAGGGCCGGTCGGCCTGTGCCTTCATGCCGACCTGGTCGAGCAGGGCCAGCGCCTCATCGCGCTTGTGGTCGGCCGCGCGGCGCCACATCGAGAACAACTGGTGGTCATGCGAGAGCAAGGCCATCTGCACGTTCTCGACGACGGTCAACGAGGCAAAGGTTTCGGCGATCTGGAAGGTGCGGCCCACACCCATGCGCCAGATCTCGCGCGGCCTCTTGCCCACGAGCTCCGCCCCCTTGAGCGTGATCGAACCCTGGTCGGCCTTGAGCTGGCCGTTGACCATGTTGAAGGTGGTGGACTTGCCGGCGCCGTTGGGGCCGATCAAGGCGAGCAGCTCGCCGGGCGCAAGCTCGAAGGTGATGCCGTCCACGGCCTTGACACCGCCGAAGGACTTGCCCAGGTTTGTGACTTTCAAGAGAGTCATTGGGTTGCCTCCGCACCGCGTGCCGCGTTGTTGCCATGGGCCTTCGCAGCGGCAGCGCCCGCAGCGCTCTTTCTTCGATCGAACAACTGCTTGATCGACCCCGCAATCCCCTGCGGAAACAGCAGCACCAGGATCAGGATGATTGCCCCCAGCATGGCTCGCCAATAGTCCGTATTGCGCGCCACGGTGTCATGCAGCCAGGTAAACGTCACCGCGCCCACCACCGGCCCGGCCAGGGTCTGGATGCCGCCGAGCAGCACCATCACCAGGCCGTCCACCGACTTGCCGACCGACAGCGACTCGGGCGAGATGCTGCCCTTGGAGAAGGCGTAGAGCGAACCGGCCAAGCCGGCCGCCGTGCCGGCCACGACGAAGGCCGCCCACTGCATGCGCTTGACGTCGATGCCGATGGCGTCCGCCCGCAGCACCGAATCGCGGCCCGCGCGCAGCGCATAGCCGAACGGCGAGAACAGCACGCGGCGCAGCCACCAGACGCCGGCGCCAACCAGCGCCAGGGTCAGCCAGTAGTACACGCGCTTGTCGGCCAGCCACTGCGCGGGCCAGACACCGGTCAAGCCGTTGCTGCCGCCGGTGAAGCTGTCCCACTGGTAGGTGACAGCCCAGGTGATTTGCGCGAACGCCAGGGTCAGCATCGCCAGGTAGACGCCTGACAAGCGCACGGCGAACCAGCCATAGACGAACGCACCGATCGCCGCGACCAGGGGCGCGACAACGAGCGCGAGTTCCATCGGCATGCCGCTGGCCCGCACCAGCAGCGCGGCGCCGTAGGCACCGAGCCCGAAGTAGGCGGCGTGGCCAAAGGAGTGCATGCCGGCCGGCCCCATGATGAAGTGCAGGCTGGCCGCGAACAAGGCGGCGATCAGCAAGTCGATCATGAGCACCGTGGTGTAGGGCGACTGGGCCGTGAGCAGCGGCGCCGCCACGAGCGCCAGGCCCAGCACCGCGGCGGCTGCCACGTAGGTGCCGCTGGCCTTGCGCAAGGGCTCTTCCTGCATGCCGACATAGCGGCTGGGCGCCTGCGGCCGGCCCAGCAACCCCCAGGGGCGCCACACCAGCACCACGGCCATCACGAGAAAGTCCACGACCAGCGTAAGCTTGGAAAACGAAATGCTGATGCCGAACACATCGACCACGCCGAGCCAGATGCAGATCGCCTTGATCTCGGCAATCAGCAGGGCGGCCACATACGCGCCGGGCAGCGAGCCCATGCCGCCGACCACGACCACCACGAACGCGGCGCCAATGGTGTTCAGGTCCATCTCCAGCGTGGCGGGCTCGCGTGGCAATTGCAGCGCACCACCCAAGCCGGCGAGCATCGCGCCCAATGCAAACACGGCCGTGAACAGCCAGGCCTGGTTGACGCCCAAGGCACTGACCATCTCGCGGTCCTGCGTGGCGGCGCGCACCAGGGTGCCAAAGCGCGTGCGCGTGAGCAGCAGCCACACCAGGCCCAGCACGAGCGGGCCGATGACGATCAGGAACAAGTCATACGAAGGAAATTGCCGGCCCAGGATTTCGACCGAACCCTTCAGGCCAGGCGCACGCGGGCCCAGCAATTCATCGGGCCCCCAGAGCCACAGCACGGCGTCCTTGATGACCAGCACCAGGGCAAAGGTGGCCAGCAGCTGGAACAATTCAGGCGCCTTGTAGATGCGCCGCAAGAGCAGCACCTCGATCAGCGCGCCGATCACACCGACCGCCAGCGCCGCCAGCACCAGCGAGGGCCAGAAGCCCAGGCTGGTGCCCAGGCGCTCCACCAGGCTGTAGGCGATGTAGATGCCAACCATGAAGAACGAGCCATGCGCAAAGTTCACGATGCGCGTCACCCCGAAGATCAAGGACAGGCCGGCCGCCACCAGGAACAGCGACGACGCGGCGGCCAGGCCATTGAGGAGCTGGACAATAAAACCGGAGAAGCTCATGACCCGTTCATCCTTGCTTAGTCAGCCAAGCGCGATTTTTTGATGTCTGCCGCGGAGGGTTGGAACTTCGGGTCGGCGCCGCTTAAGTACTGGTAGTTCACCATCACGCCCTTGCCGCCCTCGTTCTTGGTGCGGCCGACAAAGGCGCCCATGGTGGACTGGTGGTCTTCCGGACGGTAGGTGATCTTGCCGAAGGGTGTGTCCACCTGCAGGCCCTTGAAGGCGGCCACCAGCTTGTCGGTGTCAGCGCTCTTGGCCTTGGCGATGCCGGCCGCGGCGGACTTGATCATGCTGTAGCCCACCACCGAACCCAGGCGCGGATAGTCCTTGAACTTGGCCTGGTAGGCACTCTCGAAGGCCTTGTGCTCCGGCGTCTGGACGCCGTACCAGGGGTAGCCGGTGACGATCCAGCCGTCGGGCGCTTCGTCCTTGAGCGGGTCGAGGTACTCGGGCTCGCCGGTCAGCACACTGACCACGTCGCGGTCCTTGAACAGACCTCGTGTATTGCCTTCCCGCACGAACTTGGACAAGTCCGCACCGAACAGCACGTTGAAGATCGCATCGGGCTTGGAGTCCGCCAGCGCCTGCACCACGCTGCCAGCATCGACCTTGCCCAGCGGCGTGGCCTGCTCGGCGACGAACTCGACATCGGGCTGTGCCGCTTTGAGCAGCTGCTTGAATGCGGCCACGGCTGACTGGCCGTATTCATAGTTGGGGTAGACGATGGCCCAGCGCTTTTTCTTCAGCTTGGCCGCTTCGGGCACCAGCATCGCGGCCTGCATGTAGGTGCCGGGGCGCAGGCGGAAGGTGTATTGGTTGCCGCCTTGCCAGGTCATCTTGTCGGAAAGCGGCTCACCAGCCAGGAAGAAGACCTTCTTCTGCTTGGCGAAGTCGGCCACCGCCAGACCGATGTTGGACAAAAAGGTGCCCATTAGCACGTCGATCTTCTCGCGCGAGACCAGCTCTTCGGCAACGCGCACGGCGTCGCCCGGGTTGGCGTTGTCGTCGCGCGTGACCAATTCGATCTTGCGGCCGTTCACGCCGCCCGCGGCGTTGACTTCGTCCACCGCCAGCTCCATGCCCTTCTTGTAGGGCTCCAGGAAAGCGGGTTGCGCCTTGTAGCTGTTGAGTTCGCCGAACTTGTACACGCCTTGCGCGTGCGCGGATACTAAGGCGGTAGCTAGCATAGCGACCATGGCCGCACTGAACACGTGACGCAGATGGTTCATCGAAAGACTCCTTTAATTGGAAAAGTCAGATGGAGAGAACAACACAACAACAAAAAAATCTTGGCGGTCGATGCGCTTTCAGCGCAGGCCGTCTTCCCCCTTGATTTCGTGGACCTGCAAGCCGCCGACGCGCGGCAGCGGGCGGCCGCTGTCGGTCACGACCACGGCCACCACGATTTCGTTGGCGCGCGGCGCATCGGCCACGCGCGCTTCCATGGCGTCGAAATGGCTGCGCACGAAGGCGGCATCCTTGTGGCCCAGCGGCACGTCAATGGCTGCGCCGATGCCGCCGACCTTCTTCGCCGATGGCACCAGCGCGGCACCATGCGCCACGGCGATGCGCAAGGGCGCACCGAGTTTGGGATGCAGCAGCGCAGCCGCATGCTCAAGCTCGCCGGCCTCGCCGACGATGGCCGCCTTGCCATAGCTGTGCGCATCACCCGGCGCGATGCCCAGGGCCTGCACGCAGCGCTGGCCCAAAAGCGCGCCGAGCTCTTCGCCGATGGCAATCAGTTCATCGAGGTTCTCCGCATAGCGCCCGGCATACGGGTTCTCGATCACGGCCAGCGCCAGCGCCTTGCGGGCGGGCGGCTGCACCGCGTGGTCCATTTCGATGCGGGTCTCATCAACCTGCACGATCAGTTTGCGAATCTTGGCCGGCATGGCGGGTTCTCCTTGAATTTTTTTCGGATGGCTTGCGGTCAGGGAATCAGCGCAGGCCGTCCCACTTGGAAATGTCAGTGGCCTTGAGCCCGCCCACCCGCGAATGCACGCGCGGGCCGGTGCTCATCGCCAGGATCACGACGAGCTCGTCGGCGCGCGGCGCGCCCGGCACGCGCACTTCCATCGCATCGAAATGGCTGCGCACGTAGCAGGCGTTGACGTGGGTCAGCGGCACGTCCAGGCTGGCACCGGGCGCGCCGACCTTCTTGGTGGAAGGCACGATCGCCAGCGCATTGCCGGGCTGGCCCTTGCTGCCCTGGGCCTGGCCTTGTGCATAGCTTGCGTAGGAACCCGTCTCGCCGTCGGCACGCCAGCCGAGCAGCTCGCGCATGGCATAGCCGCCCGGCACATGCCACAGCGCGCCATGTTCCAGCTCGCCGGCGCCGCCGATGACGGCGCCCTTGCCATAGCCCTCGATGCGCTCGGCGGGCACGGCCATCGCGGCAAGCAGTTCGCGCGCCATTTGCAGGCCCACGGGCTGCAACGCATCCATCATCGGCAGGATGTCCTGCACGTAGCTGCCGGCATAGGGATTGCGCAGCACGGCACCGATGGCGCCGCGGCGCAAAGGCTGCTGGGCCACGGGGCCGAATTCGTGGAAGATGTCTTCTACTTGTGTGAAGACGCGTCGTATCTCGATCATGTGTGGGTCCTCTGTGTCATGCGGCCAGCGACGGCAGCGTGCACTGTCAATGAGTCAAGCAATTCCCGCACCATGTGCGGTGCTGGCATGTGAAGCGGATCGGCTTGAGCGGTCGTGGCCAGATGCCCCTGGCAGACCAGCGCGGCCTCCCAGATCAAGCCGCAATCCTGCAATTCTCGCGCGCGTGCCACACCCCGTGCAAGCGCGGTGTTTACCGTGGATTCTTCCAGCGCCGGCACATCGATAGTGACCAGCAACCGCCCCAGGTCGGTGTCGTCCTTCAGCTCGCAGGCGGGCTGGCGCACGATGCGCGGATCGTCCACGTTCACCGCATTGGCAATGACGGTGGCCGCCGCATCCGCCTGCGCCGCCGTGCCGGCCAATACCGTCACGCTGTCGGCAATGCCCAGCGAGAAACTGCGGCCACGCCAACCGCTGGTGGCAATGCCGCGCACCGGCATGTCCTGCGCCACGGTGAAGTTGCCGTCCAGCCCCAGGCCGCTGCCATGCGCCGCCTTCGGCATGCGCGCCAGGTCGGCTACCAGACCCACGCGCACCGACGCGCCGGGCGCCAGGCGCAGAGCGATGTCGCCACCGTTGTTGACCCAGGCGCGCGACACCCCCGGGCGCTCGTACGCAGCGATGATTTCCTGCGCCACCGCGCCGGCCACGGCCGCCATCGGCGTGATGTAGGCCGCGCGGTAGGGATGGCAGGCCAGCCACATGCGCCGCGCAACCCGGCCCTGCAGCGCGCAGTGCTCGCCCACGGGCTGGCGCAGCAAGGCCAACTCGCCGACGAGCTCGGGCAGTACATCCACAAAACGCTGCCACGCCGCTTCATGCGCCGCGGCCACGGCAGCGCGCTCGCCCTCGGCCCCGATCACCAGATCGATCGGACCGTGCGCAAAGTGCTGGCGGTCGCCGGACAGTAGAGCGCGTTGCGCGGTCATGCTCGTTTTTCCATCAACCGAGCATCGGTCCGCCGCTCAGTGGCCAGGGGTTTTGCAACCCGTTCAGCGCCCAGCGCAGCTGTGTCGGCGCGCCTTCGTTGTGCCAGGCACCCACGCGCAGCACCTGCTCGAGCGAGCGCACATATTCCATGTGGCCGCCAAGCGCCGCATAGTCGGCCTGGCGCATGCTGAACTCGATCGGCGCCACGATTGCTGGTGTCGGCACGGTGCCGAAGCTGTTGTCCGGCATGCGCATCACATCGGTCATCACCGTGATGCCGCCTCCAGGCCAGACATAGGCCGGCGCACCGCCGCAAGTCACGTTGACCAGCAGCTGCTTGATGGAACGCGTGAGCAGCACCGGGTTGTCCGTGACGCCGGCGCGCAGGCTGCCGCCGGCACCGCCCAGGAACAGCACGGTGGTCAGCGACGGCTCGCAGTTCTCGCCAATGCGCGCAACAACGCCGGCGATTTCAGGCGGCATCTCCTTTTCTTGCGGCACGAGGTTTTCGTCCAGCTCATACCAGGCGGCGTGCTCGCCGGTGGTGGAGGTCATCAGGAGGCGCAGGCCCGGCCAGGCCACTTCCGGGTCCCAGCTCTCGATGATGCTGAGCGGATCCTTGATGTCGGTGCCGCCCCAGCCCGTACCGGGATTGGCCACCTGGAAGTAGCGGCCTGGCGTTGACTTGCGGCCGCGGATCTTGAGGCCGGCCGGCCGCATGTCCAGGCAGCGGCCCGCCTGGTGCTCGGTCAGCACGCCGGTGATGTGGTCATCCACCACCACCACTTCGTCGGCATGGCCGAACAGTTGCTTGGCAAAGATGCCGATGGTGGCCGAGCCGCAACCCACGCGCATGCGCTGCTCTTCCACGCCATTCACAAACGGCGCGCGGCCGGCCTGGATGACGAGCTGCGAGCCGCCATCGATGTTCAGCTCCACCGCCTGCTTGTTGCCCAGCTGCTGCATGAGCTCGGCGGTGATGCGGCCTTCCTTCTTGCTGCCGCCGGTCAAGTGGTGCACGCCGCCGAGCGAGAGCATCTGCGAGCCGTACTCCGCCGTGGTCACGTGGCCCACCACCTCGCCCTTGCAGCGCACATTGGCCTGCTCGGGCCCGAGGTAGCGGTCGGTGTCGATCTTCACCTTGAAGCTGCAATAGCTGAAGATGCCCTCGGTGACGACGGTCACCATGTCGACGCCGTCGACCTGGGAGGAAACGATGAAAGGCGCGGGCTTGTAGTCGGGATAGGTGGTGGAGGAGCCGACGCCGGTCACGAACACTTCATTGGCGTGCAACAGGTCGCCGCTCCAGCCGGCCGGGTCGTTGGCGGAAAAAGCCACCACCGCGCCCGCATCGCTTGCCTGCGTGCGGCGCAACAACACCACCGGGTCCACGCGGACCAGCGTGCCATCCACATTCGCGTAGCGGTCGCAGGCACCGCTGCGGCCGGCGGAAATCTGGCACAGCACCGGACAGGCATTGCATTCGATCTTCTCGCCGGACATGCGGTCATTGCGTGGCTTCGCCCGCTCCAGGACCTGGGGGACAAGTCCTGTTTCGGGCAGGCCATCGGTCTTCGTGTGCTCGGTCATCGCGGTACTCTTTTCTGGTCGGCGCTGGCGCTTGCCTGTTCCATCATTTTTATGTAGCATTCACTAAACATTGATGTTGTGAACACTACATTGAAGTTCAGTTTAGCGCAAAAGTTTTCAATTCGCAACGTGTTTTCCCTAACCCGCCGCCAGGCGCGCAAAGGACCCTGATATGACCCATGTAGTCACCGAGGCGTGTATCCGGTGCAAGTACACCGATTGCGTCGACGTCTGTCCGGTCGATTGCTTCAAGGAGGGCGGCAACTTCCTCGTCATCGATCCGGACGAATGCATTGACTGCGCCGTGTGCATCCCCGAGTGCCCGGTCGGCGCGATCTACGCCGAAGACGACCTGCCCGCCGACCTGCGCCCGTTCCAGGCCCTGAACGCCGAGCTGGCGCCGCTGTGGGCCACCATCGCCAAGCGCAAGACGCCGCTCGCCGACGCCGACGACTGGAAGGACAAGACCGGCAAATTGGCCCACCTCCAGCGCTGACCCTCTTTCCTTTCAACCACCCATCCAACTTGTTTGTGGAGAATCCCACCATGAGCGCATTCAACGAAGAGCAGGTCCTGAGCGTCCACCACTGGACCGACCGCCTGTTCACCTTCACCACCACCCGCGACCAATCGCTGCGGTTCAGCAACGGGCACTTCACCATGATCGGCCTGCGCGTGAACGAAAAGCCGCTGCTGCGCGCCTACAGCATCGTCAGCGCCAACTACGAGGACCATCTCGAATTCCTCAGCATCAAGGTGCCCGACGGCCCGCTGACCTCGCGGCTGCAGCACATCAAGGAAGGCGACACCATCATCGTCGGCCGCAAGCCGACCGGCACGCTGGTGACGGACTACCTGTTGCCAGGCAAGCGCCTGTATCTGGTGTCCACCGGCACTGGCCTGGCGCCGTTCATGAGCATCATCCGCGACCCGGACACCTACGAGCGTTTCGACCAGATCGTGCTGATGCACGGCGTGCGCCAGGTCGACGAGCTGGCCTACCACGACGTGCTGGTCGAGCACCTGCCCAAGCACGAGTTCCTGGGCGAACTGGTGACGAGCAAACTGCGCTACTACCCCACCGTCACGCGCGAGCAGTACCGCAACACCGGGCGCGTGACAGAGTTGATCGAGAGTGGAAAACTTTTCGAAGACCTCGGCATGCCGGCGCTGGATGCGGCGCACGACCGCGTCATGATTTGCGGCAGCCCCGGCATGCTGCGCGACCTGAAGCACATGCTGGAGCACCGCGGATTCAAGGAAGGCAACACCTCCAAGCCGGGCGATTTCGTCATCGAGCGTGCGTTCGCCGAGCAATGAGCACTCCCGCCCCGCGCCGCAGCGCCGCCGCGAAGACCCCGAATGGCCGCAAGCCCGGGGTGCGCGAGCTCGCAGCGCAAGCCACGCGCGAAAGCATCCTGAAGGCGGCGATCAGGGTGTTCGCCAAGAACGGCTTCGCAGGCGGCCGGGTCGAGCAGATCTCCAAGGCGGCCAAGTCGTATGACCGGATGATCTACTACTACTTCGGCAGCAAGGAAGGCCTGTTCATCGCGGCACTGGAAGAGACCTACAAGCGCTTCAATGACGCCGAGTCCGAACTCGAACTCGCGCTGGAGCACCCGGTTGAATCGCTCAAGGCCGTGATCCGCTTCATCTGGAGCTACTACCTGAAGCACCCCGAGTTCATCAACCTGCTCAACAGCGAGAACCTGCACCGCGGCAAGCACATCTCCAAATCGCTGCGCGCGCGCGAGTATTCCTCCGCCGCCATCTCTGTCCTCGACCAGGTGCTGCGCGCCGGCACCGACAAGGGCGCGTTCCGCGGCGACGTGGCCGCGCGCGACATCTACCTGATGATTGCGTCGCTGGGCTATTTCTACTTGTCCAACCGCTTCACCCTGTCGGCCTTTCTCGGCGAAAACCTGGAAGCGCCGGCCGCGCTGGCGCACTGGGAAAGCTTCTTGACCGATGCCGTGTTGCGCACGATTGCGCCAGCGGCGCCGGCAGCCGCATGATCTGATCTTTCGCACGCCCCACATCAAAACGGAGAACCCCCATGGCAGAAGCATCCACCAGCGCCGCATCCGGCAAGGTCGTCATCCGCAACATCGGCCTGCTGCTGTCAGGCGATATCGACCGCCCCATTCTTGACGCCGACACCATCGTGGTGAAAGACGGCTTGATCGTCGCCGTCGGCAAGGAAGCCGACTGCGACACCAGCGAGCCCGACCTGCTGATCGATGCGCGCCAGACCTGCGTGGCGCCGGGCCTGATCGACAGCCACGTGCACCCTGTCTTCGGCGACTGGACACCGCGCCAGAACCAGCTCGGCTGGATCGACTCGACCATGCATGGCGGCGTGACCACCATGGTCTCGGCCGGCGAGGTGCACCTGCCCGGCCGCCCGAAGGACATCGTCGGCCTGAAGGCGCTGGCCATCACCGCGCAGCGCGCCTTCGACAACTTCCGCCCGGGCGGCGTGAAGGTGCTGGCCGGCGCGCCGGTGATCGAGAAAGGCATGGTCGAGCAGGACTTCAAGGACCTGGCCGAAGCCGGCGTGACGCTGCTCGGCGAGGTCGGGCTGGGCTCTGTGAAGGCCGGCTACGAAGCGCAGCAGATGGTGGCCTGGGCACGCAAACACGGCATCCAGAGCACCATCCACACCGGGGGCCCGTCCATCCCCGGCTCGGGCTTGATCGACAAGGACGTGGTGCTGGAGGCCGACGCCGACATCATCGGCCACATCAACGGCGGCCACACCGCGCTGCCCGAGGCCCATGTCTGCGAGCTGTGCGAGAAGTCTTCGCGCGCGATCGAGATCGTGCACAACGGCAACGAGAAAGTGGCGATCGCGGCCGCCCAGATGGCGCTGCAGCTCAAGTGCCCGCACCGCGTCATCCTGGGCACCGACGGCCCGGCTGGCTCCGGCGTGCAGCCGCTGGGCATCCTGCGCATGGTGGCGCTGCTGTCCAGCCTGGGCGGCATCCCGGCCGAGCTGGTGTTCTGCTTTGCCACCGGCAACACCGCGCGCCTGCGCAAGCTCAACTGCGGCCTGATCGAGCCCGGCCGCGCAGCCGACTTCGTCTTCATGGACCGGGCCCAGCACACCGCCGGGCGCACCCTGCTCGAAAGCGTGCAGTGCGGCGACATCCCCGGTGTGGGCATGGTGATGATCGACGGCATCGTG
Organism: Burkholderiaceae bacterium; assembly: GCA_035476635.1. Taxonomy (GTDB): domain Bacteria; phylum Pseudomonadota; class Gammaproteobacteria; order Burkholderiales; family Burkholderiaceae_C; genus DATILI01. Next base: position 10,920 of record DATILI010000179.1, read on the forward strand.
CGCTGCGGCCGCAGCCGCAACACGCCGCCGGCGACCGAGATTCCGGTGGTGGTGACGGGCGGGCCTTGAGATTTGGGCTAGGCAGAACGCGGCCAGCGGACGTTGGGGGCTGCGATTCGGGCGAACTCGGCGAGGATAGGTTGCTTGTTACCAGTGCGTCAAGCAAGGCGTAAAACGTCGAAGCTACGCGGCGACGCGTTTGCGTGGCGTCCGGCCTGAGCGACTGGTTAAACCCTGCGTTTCTTGCGCGAAGGCCAACATGCTTGCCAAGGCCTTGTTGACGGCCTCGGAAGTAGGGAATGCTTTCTGAATTTCAGGCTGCAAAACAACGACGTTACTGCCCTGAGTGAAGTGCCTCAGATACTTGCCACGTACACCCTTGCCGAGCTGATCGCGCTTCAATTCCGGGATGTCTTGGTCAGCCATTTTCGTAGATGCCTTTTTCATACTTGGTTGCCTTTCGCGCGCTGATGATTCGAATGCCGTTGCGGCGCTCCGTATGGACTACCACCAGAAGCCGCGCCTTGTTTGAGAAACCGTAAGTCCGACTTCGATCTTCGACCTCGGTGTGATCGGTGTCTGCAAAGGTCAGTGCCAGTGCATCCCCAAAAACGCCGACCGCCTCGTCGAACGATACACCGTGTTTCAGCAGATTGCTCGCCGCCTTTTGATCATTCCATTCAAACTTGAACATGCGAAATACCTGAAGGGTTTGGCGTTCGACGGGAGGGACGGACGGAGGCGGTCTTGTGAACAAGGCTGTCGCGCATGAGGCTTCTCTCCCCTAAAATTTGCCAGTGCCCGATTTATATCAGCTTGCGTCACCCGGGCGCCGGCGCCGCCCTGCTTCAAGGCTGCTTGTCAAAAGCGGATACACGGATGTGCCTATCCAGACCAGGGGCATTCGAAACCTCCTTCCTCTCCCATGACATCAATTCGCCACTATCAGCAATCCGACTGGCCAGCGATCTGGCCCCTGTTGCACGCCACCTTCGCAACCGGCGACACCTACGCGTACTCCCCGGAAAGCACCGAGGCCGAAATACACAAGGCCTGGGTCGAGACCCCCGCTGCGACCTATGTCGCCTGTGCGTCCGACGGCAGCCTACTGGGAACCTACATCCTCAAAGCCAACCAACCCGGCCTCGGCGCGCATGTCTGCAATTGCGGCTACGTGGTCGCCCCCGAAGCCCAAGGCCAGGGCATCGCCTCGGCCATGTGCGAACATTCGCAGCGCGAAGCCGTCTCCATGGGCTTCCTGGCCATGCAATTCAACCTGGTCGTATCCAGCAATGCGCGGGCGGTCCGCCTGTGGCAAGAGCTCGGCTTCGCTATCGTCGGCACGCTTCCTCACGCCTTTCGCCACCAGCGCCTTGGCTTCGTCGATGCCTTTGTCATGTACAAGGAGCTGGCGACCTGACCGCGGTTCAAGACACGATATAGGCCGCTGCCCCGCTGGACAGCAGCTTGCCATCCGCCCCCAGAAACTCCATGCGCGTGGAGGCCACGCGCGAGCCCAGGCGCAGCACTTCGGCCCTGAGCTCGAAGTGCTCGCCGATGCCGGGGCGCAAGTAGTCGATGCGCAGGTCGATGGTGCCGAGCTTGGCGAAGCGGTGCAGGCGCTGCATCGGTTCTTCGTCCATGTGGCGCGCACCGATCGCGGCCATGACGGCCAGGCCGCCCATGGCGTCCAGGCCCGCGCTGATCACGCCGCCATGGATGCGGTTGTGCGCGAAGTGCCCGACGAGGTCGTGCTTCATGGCAATGCGCCCGGTGACGCCATCGGGCCGGATGCTGGTGATCTTCAGGCCCAGCACATGGTTGAAAACAACTTGCTCTTCAAACATGGTCTTGAGGCCGGCCACGAACTCCGGCTCGAACTCTGCTGTCGCGGTCTGGATAGTCTTGGTCATAAACCCAATTGTCTCGCGGCCAGCTCTTTCATGATCTCCTCGGCGCCGCCGCCGATCATCATGACCTTGACTTCGCGGTAGATTCGCTCGCACTTGGTGCCGCGCATGAAGCCCATGCCGCCGAGAATCTGCACGGCCTGGTCGGCGCAGAACTGCATGGTTTGCGTGGCGTGGTTCTTCAGCATGCAGACCTGGGCAACAAAATTGGGGTCAGATTCCAATTTCGCCTGTCCGTTTGCGGGCAAAGCTAGCGGCGAAATTGGAATCTGACCCCAATTTTGTTCACCCGCATCCGCGCGCGCGGTCACCGCATCCAGCCAGGCCTGCGTCGAGGCGATGCGCATCTGCATGTCCACCAGCTTGTGGCGGATCACCTGGCGTTCGACCAGCGCCGCGCCAAAGGTCTTGCGCTCGCGCGACCAGTCCAGCGCCTCGTCGAAACAAGCCTGGGCAAAGCCGAGCGCCATGGCCGACATGCCCAGGCGCTCGCCATTGAAATTGGTCATGATGATTTTGAAGCCACCGCCTTCTTCGCCGAGCAGGTAGCGCGCGGGCACGCGCATGTTGTCCATGCGCAGATGCGCCGTGTCGGAGCACCACCAGCCCATTTTCTTGAGCTCGCTGCGAGAGAGGCCAACGGCGTCGCCGGGGACCAGGATCATCGAGATGCCGCCGGCGCCCTTCGTGCCAGCGTCTCCCGTGCGCACCGCCATGGTGATCCAGTCAGCGCGCATGCCCGAGGTGATGAACACCTTCTCGCCATTGATCACCCAGTCGCCGCCCTCCCGCCTTGCCGTGGTGCGGATGCCGGCCACGTCCGAGCCGCCGCCCGGCTCGGTGATTCCCAATGCCGCGATGCGCTCGCCACGCAGCACCGGTGGCACCACCTCCTGCTGCACTTCCTTTGACCCGTGGCGCAGCACGGGCGGCAGGCCGATGTTCAGCGAGAACAAGCTGGCCATCAAGCCACCGCTGCCGGCATGGCGGCTCATGGCGATGGAGACCGCGTTGCGCAACGCAAATGGCGCCGGTGTGCCGCCCAGCTCCTCCGGGTAGCCCAGGCCCAGCAAGCCAAGGGCCGCGGCCTCGCGGTACAGCGCGCGCGGAAATTCGCCGGCCTCGTCCCATTGCGCGACATGCGGCGCAATGCGTTCGAGCGTGAAGCGCTTGACAGTGTCCGTCAGGGCCTCGATGTCGTTCTGCAATTCAGCGTTCACAGTTCCTCCAACGTCACCAGCACCTGCGACGTCGCGGCCTGCTGGCCGGGCTCGACATGCACAGCCTTGACCAGGCCGTCGCGCGCGGCGGCCAGCGCGTGCTCCAGCTTCATGGACTCGATCACCAGCAAGGTATCGCCCTTGCGCACCTTGGCGCCGGCAGCGGCGCTGACGGCAATCACCTTGCCGTTGAATGGTGCGCGCAACTCGTTGGCGGCGGCTGCACCGCCGACGCCAGCGGCGGGCTCGAACGAGGCGTCCTCGACGAACAGGTCGACGCCGCGATGCTGCAAATGCCAACGCGAGGCATCGACACGCACGGCCGTGACATCGCGCGGCAGGCCAGGCACGCCGCGTACCGGCATGTCGACCGCAGCACCGCGATGGCGCAATCGCACCGGGCGCGGGTACGGGCAGGGCAACGCGTACGAATCATTCGTTCCTTGGCCAAACACCGCTGCCAAACCACAGACATCCAGCGCTGCACGCTCCTGTGCTTGCAGCGCGCCGCGGATCGCATCGCCCTGTTCGGCAAGAAACGGAATCAATGCCTGCCCCGCAACAAATCGAGGATGCCGCAGGCATGCCGCCAGGAACGCACGGTTGGTCGGCAGGCCCAGCACTTCGGTGCGATCCAGCGCCAGTGCCAGCTGGGCAATCGCCTGCCCGCGCGTGGCTGCATGTGCCACCAGCTTGCCGAGCATGGAGTCGTAGTACGGCGGCACCTGCAGGCCATCGAACAAGGCATGGTCCACGCGCACGCCGGCGGGCACGCGAAAGCGCTGCACCGTGCCCGCATGCGGCGCGAAATGCTCGTCTTCCGCGCACAGGCGAACCTCGATGGCATGGCCTTGGAATTGCACCTGGCTTTGCATGAGCGGCAGCGGCTCGCCTTGGGCCACGCGCAATTGCCACTCCACGAGGTCAAGACCGGTCACGGCTTCGGTGACCGGATGCTCGACTTGCAGGCGCGTGTTCATTTCCATCAGGAAGAAGTCCGCGCCATCGACCAGGAACTCCACCGTGCCCGCACCTTCGTAGCCCGCTGCACTGGCCAGCTCCACCGCGCAGCGCCCAAGCGCCTCGCGCATTACGGCATTGACGGCCGGGCTGGGCGTTTCCTCGATGATCTTCTGGTGGCGCCGCTGCACCGAGCAATCGCGTTCGCCCAGGTGAATGCAGTTGCCCAGGCTGTCGGCGAATACCTGCACCTCCACATGACGCGGGCTCAGCAGCGCACGCTCCAGCAGCAGCTCGCCCGAACCAAACGCCGACTGTGCCTCCGAGCGCGCGCTTTGCACGGCGGCCGCCAGCTGCGCGGCCTCGCTCACCAAACGCATGCCACGTCCACCACCGCCGGCAGCGGCCTTGACCATCACCGGAAAGCCGATGCGCTGCGCCTCGTCGGCAAAGCGCGCATCCGATTGATCTTCGCCCTGGTAGCCCGGCAAGCAGGGCACGCCGCGCGCTTGCGCCAACCGCTTGGCACTGCTCTTGCTGCCCAAGGCGCGGATGGCTGCGGGCGGCGGGCCGACCCAAGTCAGGCCGGCATCGATCACGGCCTGGGCAAAGTCGGCGTTTTCGCTCAGGAAACCGTAGCCCGGATGAACCGCATCGGCTTGCGTTGCCCGCGCGGCGGCAATCAATTTGTCGATGCGCAGGTAGGACTCGGCCGAGGCATTGCCGCCGAGCGCATGGGCAAGGCTTGCCTCGCGCACATGCAGCGCATCCGCATCGGCTTCCGAATACACCGCGACGGTCTCGATGCCCATGCGATGCGCGGTACGGATCACCCGCCGCGCGATTTCGCCGCGATTGGCGATTAGAAGGCGTCGAATGTTCTTCACTTGCCCGCCGGTCGCTTGGCAATGCCCATGGTCTTGGACAGGATGCCCAGCATCACTTCGTCGGCACCACCGCCGATGGAAGCCAGCCGGCCGTCGCGGAACATACGCGAAACCTTGTTCTCCAGGGTGTAGCCCATGCCGCCCCAGAACTGCAGGCAGGTGTCGGGCACGATGCGGTTCAGCCGCCCGGCCTTGAGCTTGGCCATGCTGGCCAGCTCCAGCACATCGTCGCCCTTCACGTACAACTCGCCAGCGCGGTAGGTCAGCGCGCGCAGGCTCTCCACCTCGGTCTTGAGTTCGGCGAGCTTGAACTGCACCCATTGCTGGTCGGCCAGGGTGGCGCCGAACATTTTGCGCTCCTGCGCCCACTCGATGGTCCATTCGATGCAGTTGGTCAGCGACTGCAGCGTGCTGGCCGCGCACCACAGGCGCTCTTCCTGGAATTGCTGCATCTGGTAGATGAAGCCCTGGCCCTCGCCGCCGATGCGGTAGCGCTGCGGCACACGCACTTCGTCGAAATAGATCAGGCCGGTGTCGGACGAATGCATGCCAATCTTGCGGATCTTCCTGGCGACCTCGATGCCCTTGGTGAGCTTGCCGTGGGGGCCGTCGCGCATCGGCACCATCACCAGGCTCTTGTTCTTGTGCGGATTGGTGCCCGCTCCGCTCGGGCCATCGCCGGTGTTGACCAGCATGCACATCCAGTCGGCCTGCAGGCTGTTGGTGATCCACATCTTCTGGCCGGTGATCACGTAGTCGTCGCCGTCCTTGCGCGCATGGCTCTTGATGGCCGCCACGTCGCTGCCGGCACCGGGCTCGCTCACGCCGATGCAGCCCACCGTGTCGCCGCGCATCGCCGGCGCCAGGAAGTCGCGCTTGAGCTCCTCGCTGCCAAAGCGCGCCAGCGCCGGCGTGCACATGTCGGTCTGCACGCCAATGGCCATCGGCACACCGCCGCAATCAATGTGGCCCAGCGCCTCGGCCATGGCCATGGCGTAGGAATAGTCGAGGCCGGCGCCGCCGTACTCTTCCGGCTTGGTCAGGCCCAGCAGGCCCAGATTGCCCATCTTCTTGAAGACTTCATGCGCGGGAAAGATTTCCGCCGCTTCCCATTCGTCGACATGCGGGTTGATTTCCGCATCGATGAAGCGCTTAAGGGTTTTCTGCAGTTCCAGGTGTTCGTGGGTGTATTGCATGCTTTGTCTCCTATTGTTGTCAGTGCGTCATGCGAGCCGCTTCACATTCGCGCCACGCCAAACTGCATCGGCCTGAGTTGCTTCTCATCCGCCTCGGCACAAATCGAAAGGCACGCGGCCAACACGGCGCGTGTATCGCGCGGGTCGATCACGCCGTCGTCCAGCACCAGGCCGGAGGTGTAGAACGCATCGGCCTGCGCTTCGAAAATGGCGACGATCTTGTCGAACTGGGCTTGCGATTGCGCCGGATCAACGGCAATGCCTTTGCGCGCAAGCGCGGCGTCGGTCACGATCTGCATGGTGCGCGCGGCCTGCTCGCCGCCCATCACCGCGGTCTTGGCGCTGGGCCAGCTGAACAGGAAGCGCGGCGCATAGCCACGCCCGCACATGCCGTAGTTGCCGGCACCAAAGCTTGCACCGCACTGGATGGTGATCTGCGGCACGGTGGCGTTGGTTACGGCCTGGATCATCTTGGAGCCGTGCTTGATCATCCCGCCCTGCTCGCTCTCCTTGCCGACCATGTAGCCCGTGGTGTTCTGCAGATAGATGATGGGGTGGCCGAGCTGGCACATCAGCTGGATGAAGTGCGTGGCCTTGTTGGCGCCGGCCACGTCGATCGGGCCGTTGTTGGTGATGAAGCCGACCGCATGGCCTTCGATCGACGCTTGCGCGCACACCGTGGCGGCGCCGTACAGCGGCTTGAATTCGAGCAGGTCCGAGTCGTCGGCCAGGCGCGCGATGACCTCGCGCATGTCCACCGGCTCGCGGTGGCTGGTGGACATGAGGCCGAGCAACTCTTCGGCGTCGAATCTTGGTTTGTCATTGCGGGCTTGACCCGCAATCCATTCCCGCGCCACCGCTGCCGTGGATTCCGGCCTTCGCCGCAATGACAGCTTTTGGACCACCTCGCGTGCGATGCCCAATGCGTGCCGGTCATCTTCCGCCAGGTACTCGCCCAGGCCCGAGACCGCCGTGTGCATCTGCGCGCCGCCCAGCTCCTCCTCGGTCGCCACCTCGCCGGTAGCCGCCATGAGCAGGGGCGGACCCGCGAGGAAAGCGCGCGAGCGGTTGCGCACCATGATCACCACGTCCGACAGGCCCGGCATGTAGGCGCCACCCGCCGTGCCCGAGCCATGCTGCACGGTGATGACCGGGATGCCGGCCGCGGACAGCCGTGCCAGGTTGCGAAACAGCGCACCGCCGTGGACAAAGCCCTCGACCCGGTAGCGCATGAGGTTGGCGCCCGCACTCTCCACCAGGTGGATGAAGGGCAGCTTGTTGAGCAGCGCGATCTCCTGTACGCGCAGGATCTTGTCCAGGCCCATGGGCTGGATGGCGCCGGCGTCGATCCCCGAGTCGCTGGCCACCACCATGCAGCGCACGCCGCTCACAAAACCGATGCCGGCCACGATGCCGCCGCCGGGCACCGACTCGGCCGGATCCTTGGTGTCTTGCTGGAAGCCGGCGAGTGCGCAAATCGGCAGGTATGGCGTACCGGGGTCCAGCAGCAGCGCCACGCGCTCGCGCGGCAGGAGCTGGCCACGCTTGTCGAACACGGGTTTGGATTTGGCCGAGGCCGCGGCCGCACGTTCTTCCAGTGCGCGCAGCTGCGCGATGCGTGCGAGCATGGTTTCGCGGCGCTGCAGCGCCTGCGCGCCTTGCGCATTCCAGGAGGATTGGTAGATAGTCATGCGCTTGCCCTCACCCCTGCCCTCTCCCGGAGGGAGAGGGAGTCTGCACGCCCTTGTCGTCAGGCCTGGCCTCAAAAACCTTCGGTGTTTGGCCCCGATGAAAGCCTTCAAATGCCTTGACCGCGTCGCGCTGCTGCGC